>CAIXOZ010000077.1 GCA_903921295.1 uncultured cyanobacterium
ATTTTATCGGCGACTGTTCGACGCTGAAGTTCTCTCTTCCTTCGGTGGATGTGGAGTGAAATACACTTTTCTTCGCTGGCTTGCTGTCTCGTCCCTTGTGGTCTGATGGTTTTGCGGTTTGAGACGTTTCACTGGGTGTTTGTCTGGTTCTGCATGGCAACAGTGTTGGCTGTTTGGGTCATTGTGCCAGGGATTCTCGAATGTTCTAGATTTGTCTTTGCTTGATGGTCTGTTTTCGTGTTTTGAACGACGATCCTAATCATGTCTCGGGCATTTATTGGCTTGTCTCTTCTGGGTCAATGCCAAATAATCTTCTACCCGCTGTTGCTTGTCATCCGGCTTCCTGTCGCCTGGGCGAAGTCGTTGTGGGCATCGCGGGTGCTGCTGAATGGGCGCTGGAGCCGGTTCATGGGCTTTCATCCCTACAACGCGATCAACAGCTTCTTCTATCGCACCCAATGGATCAATCTTGATCGTCATGGGCGCATGGGCGTCAGTCGAACCATCGGTCTTGGCGCTTTTCCGTTGAGCAAGTGGTTTCATATCTCTTTGCCTGCGAATTACTTTTACTCCCATGCCGGCGCCCTCACCACCCTGGTCGGCACCCTGGTCTGGGCGCTCAGTCATCTCGTCTGGGCGGAGGCCGCCCCCGTGTGGTGGGTGGTGGCTGTTGGCCTTTGTCTGCTGCTGAGTTCCACGGCCTATGCGATGGCCTTCGCGCGGCAGAATTACCAGATCCTCGGCTGGATGTGGTTTCCCCTCGGCCTCTATCTCTCTGCCAAGGGTTCTCTGGTGCTGGCCGCGATGGCCTGGTTGGCCGCCAGTCTTTCCGGGATCACGGCCGTTGTCTTCGCCTCCATGGCCGTGGCGGCGTCTGCGCTGGTTCTGGCGAATCCCCTCCTGCCGCTGGTCCTGATCCCCGCGTTCCTTTTGACCCTGCTCTCGTTGGCCCCCGTTCTTGCCAGCGGTGGTCTGGCGCTTCACGTCCAGGAGATCGGCAAGCTGATCGGCCTGGTGCGTCACCAGGTCCGTTACGACCGTGGCATGAGGCGTCTGGGGCTGTTCACGGTTTACTTTCTTGGGCTCTACGCCGTTTCGGCAGCACTCCTGAGCGTGGCCCATCGCCAGTGGGCCTGGCTGCCCCTGCTTGGTCTGGTTCTGTTTCTGGTCAATCAGCGCTTTGTGCGCATCGCCGATGAGCAGTCGCTGCTGGTGCTCAACTGCTCCTTCATCGCCTTCTCCGCTCTCTCCGGTCCCCCCGGTATCCTCGCGTTTCTGGCGGTGTTTCTGGCGTTCAATCCGCTGGCGGCGCTGCTATCCGTGCAGCGCCTGGGTAAGGCGGGTGGGGATGGCTCGCTTGTGGTGTTTGCTCCCTTTGATCACGGTGTGATCGAGGAGGCCACCCAGGCGTTCCTGGCTCCAGTGGACGCCGGGGAGCAGGTGTATTTCGCCTTTGAGGATCCCGATGGCCAGTATTTCAGGATTTTTGATGGCTATCGGGTTCTCTATGAGCTTCCCCTCTATCTCGCCTCGTTGAAGGGGTTCCGATTGTTCCCCGACTGGTATGCGGTGATGGAAACCAACTATCAGGGCGCTCCGCAGTGTTGGGGGCGAACCTATGAGGAGGTGCTCGATAACTGCCGCCGCTGGAATGCAGGCTTTGCGGTCGTTTATCAGGAGAGCGGCACCAGCCTCGACCCTGTCTGGCTGCAGGCGTTTGATTGTGTGTCCAGCCTGGATTGGGGGGCGTACCTGCCGCAGTTCCAGGGCTTCGAGATCTGGCCGTCGTCCGTACCGACACCCCAGTGGTTTCTGCTGCGTCGTCGCTCAGCGACTGCATGATCCGGCATGATCACTCTTCCGGTCAGGCTTCGCCTCGCCGACGTTGGTGCCTGGCCTCCCATGGTGCAAGTGCATGAGTTCCGGCCCGCAGACCCCTGATGCACCCCGCACCGTTCTGCATCTCACGGTTGTCAATCAGTTGACAGCTGGTCAGTTGAAGCAATTGTGCTTCGAAGCCCAGGGCGCCCATCAGCTCGCGGACGCCAGCTGGACCACGCGCTGTTGGCATTGCGGCCCTCTGCAGGCTCCGTTCGTCCGCCAGATTCCCGCCCCGTTCCGCGGTCTGTGGGGCCGGAAGCTGTTCGCCTGGTTGCTCTGCCTCTCGGCGAGCCGTCGCTTCGACATCGTGCTGCTTCGGCACACCACCTTCGATCCGTTCGCCTTTCTCTTCGCCCCCTGGGTGGGCTGTCGTGTCAGCGTTCACCATGCGATGGAGATCGAGGAGCTGCGTCTGGTCAGGCCGGGCCTGAGCGGCCGGCTGGCCTCCTGGCTCGAGCGCTTCAGTGGTCGGTTCAGCCTCCGTTTCGCCAAGGCTGTGCTCGGGGTCACCCAGGAGATCGCCGATTACGAGTGCCGGGTGCATCGTGTCCGCAAACCGGCGTCTGTCTATCCGAACGGCATCGACCCCAGGGACCTCCCGGTTCTGGGGGATGGCCGTGACCCCGCGGCCGTGCAGGCCGCCTTCATCTGCGGCGAATTTTCGCCATGGCATGGACTCGACAAGCTCCTGGACGCCGCCGCTCAGTGCGCTGACCGTCGTTTGGATGGGTCCCTCACCATCCACCTGATCGGTCGGCTCCACCACGATCAGCAGAAGGCTGTCGCCGCTTGTCGGCACCCCGACATCCGTTTCATCGTCCACGGACATCTGCCTGACGCCCAGTATCGAACCATCCTCGAGGCCTGTGATTTCGGCATTGCCTCGCTGGCGATGGAGCGGCAAGGGCTGACCCAGGCCTCCACCCTCAAGGTGCGCGAGATGCTCGCGCTTGGCCTTCCCGTCTACTCCGGTCATCGCGATCTCGCCCTGCCCAGCGAGCAGCCCTTCGTGTTGGTGGCGGAAGCTGTCGATCTGCCGACGATGATGGCCTTCGGACGTCGCACCAAAACGATCTCCCGGCAGGCGGTTCGCTCCCAGTCGCTTCCCCTGATCGATAAGCGGGCGGCGATGGCCCAGGTGGTCGCTTTCCTTCGCGCTCTTCCGTAGGGCCGCTGCTCTGATGCCTTCCCCCTCCGCTTCCCGGCGCTCCGGCGGTCATGCCTGATCTCCCGTTTCGCTCTCCCCCGCCATCGATGCGCCCCGTGACGGTCTGCCAGGTGTGCGCTGTGGAATTCACCTACCGCCAGTTCATGGCGCCGCTGGCCCAGGCCCTGCACCAGCAGGGCTATCAGGTGCATGCCGCTTTCACGCCCGAGCATCCCCGCCAGGACCAGGAGGGTGTGGACCTTGGACCGGTGCGGCATCACCCCGTGGCGATTGCCCGCAGCGCCTCGCCGGTGGCGCTTGCCCGCTCCACCTGGCAGCTCTACCGATTGTTCCGCCGGCAGCGCTTCACCGTGGTGCATGTGCACACGCCGGTGGCGGCGATCGCGGCGCGACTGGCCGCGCTGCTGGCCCGGACCCCAGTGGTGATCTACACCGCCCATGGCTTCTATTTCCATGACGGCATGGCGGCACCGGTGCGCTGGCTGCACATCGCCAGCGAGTGGGTGCTGGCCCAACTCACCACACTGCTGCTCACCCAGTCAGCCGAGGATGCGGAGCTGGCAAGACGGCTGCGGTTTCGGCCCGCGAGCCGCATCCGCGCCATTGGCAATGGGGTTGAGGCG
>CAIXOZ010000078.1 GCA_903921295.1 uncultured cyanobacterium
CCTGCACCAGCGCCTCGGCGTTCTGATAGGCGGGGGAATCATTGTTTCCCCCAAAGCTATTTTTGATCTCTTCGAGTAACCGAACTCCCTCAGAATGGTCCTCTTCCAGTATCCCCTTGATGTCAGGATTGCTGATCAGTACATAGAACTGTTCACTGGCGGTCAGGCCGAGGGCCTGGAAGCCGTCGCCTCCCTGAAAGCTGCGATCGACTCGATAGCCCAGGTCTCCGTAGAACCTATTCCCAATTGTTTGGTCTACGTCTAGTCCGCGTTTGTGGATTTGGTTGTTGTAAGCAAAGTCACGTGCAAAGATTTCAAGGACGGCATCCGATCCGGCCGTGATCGGCGTGTCGCCGAAGATCGGGATCTCGATCATCCGCTCCTGCTCGCCGGGGCTGAAGGTCAGCACTCCGGCGCTCGCCTGGAAATCGGCGCGGTCGCTGCCGCTGCGACCATCGCTGGCGGTGCCGGCCAGGGTGCGCCAGCGCACCTGCACCGTTGTCGCGGCTGCGGTCTCCAGCCGCACCGGCAGCCGCACCAGTCCCCGCTGCCCGCGCCCGGCCGCGACCAGGCCGACGCCATCGGCGATCGTCAGGCCACGGCCAGCGATGAGGCCGCGCAGGTCGACCTGGGTCTGGAGGCAGGGGGCCCGGCTGACGACGATCACCTCCACCTGGTCGGAGGGGCCCGCCGGCACCGGCAGCCAGCCGCTGCCGCCGGCCTGGCCGTAGCCGCTCTCGAAGATCACCCGCTTGCCGTAGCGGATCAGCAGGTTGGCCGGGTTGCCCAGGTGGGCGAATGACCAGACCAGCCCCCGCACCGGTCCCGGCAGCAGCTCCAGCAGCTGGTAAGTCTCACCGTGGCCCCGATTGCTGATCTGGAGATTGAGCGGGCCGCGGGTGAGGCGTCGCGGCGGCGATGGCCTGGCAACGGTTGCCGTCTGCAGGTCCTCGGGCCTGGTGCTGGGGGATGGGGCGGAAGCCATGGCAAGCGGAGGCGGCACTGCGGCAGCGGCGCAGGCGGATGCAGGCGGCTGCCCGCAGGGGGTGGCCGCTCAGGGAACAGGGGGTGGCGATCCGGTCGGGGCGGCGCCGCTGCGGACGGGCTGCCCCGGCCTGGCTCGGTCAGGGAGGGGCTGGTGCCGGGCCGTTGCCGAGGTCGCCGATCGGCCCGTCGCCGCGGAAGAAGGGGGAGATCCGGATCTCCCCGGCCTCGATCACCGCATGCGAGATGTCGGTTGTTCTGACCCCATATCCGGCATGACTCCAATTCAGACGCCGACGCAGCTCCAGGCTCAGCTCCACGCCCTCGGTGGTCGGCGCCGTGGGATAGCCGGTGTAGGCCCAGCTCAGCGCGGCCGGAAAGCTGAAGCGGCCCTCCGCATCGGTGCGGGTGCGGCGGCGGAAGCCATCGCCCATGTCGCGGTACTGCACCACCACCCCGGCCAGGGGGCGGCCGTCTTCCTGGCGCACGAAGCGGCCACGGATGCCCGGGTGTTCGATGATCCGGCTGACGCAGCCCGTCAGCAGCAGGGTGGCCAGCAGGCTGACCAGCCGGAGCAGGCGCCCGCCTGCCTCGCGGATGCGGCAGTCAGGCCCGCCTGGGAGCTGGGAATCAGGCCCGCCTGGGGCCTTCGGCACGGGCACCAGCCCCATGGAGTGACCGCAGTCGGCGACCCCGTTCTAGGGAGGGCGGTGGCGCTGGCCATCGGTGGTTTCACGGAGCGCGCGCCCGGATCAGGCTCCATCCCCGACCAGCGCCCGCCAGAGCGGTTCGCCCGCCTGAAGCGGCAAGGGACGCCCTTCGAGCGCCCGGATCGGCCGGCAGCCGAGGCTGTTGATCAGCAGGCAGGCGCCGTCGCCCTGGTCCCACCAGCCTTCCAGCGCCTCCAGGCTCAGGTCGGCCTCCTCGGCCAGGCCGCGGGCGAGGGCCGCACCGCGCAGGGTGCCGGGCAGGCAGCCGCTGGTCAGCGGTGGGGTCAGCCAGCGGCCCTGGCGGCGCACCAGCAGGTTGGCGCTGGTGCCGCAGCAGAGACCGCCGGCGCTGCTGGGCAGCAGCGCCTCCTCGGCGCCGCGGCTGCGGGCTTCCCGTCGGGCCTGAATGGCACTGCCGTAGCTGAAGGTCTTGCACCGGCTGAGCACGCTGCCGGCCAGCCGCTGTTCGCTGCGGCTGATCACGGCCGTCAGCGGATCGAAGCAGGGTTGGGTCCGGGTCAGCTGCAACCAGAAGCGCGCGCCGCTGCCTTCCGTCGCGGCCGGCAGGTCGAGGCCGCGGCCGCTGCTGCCACGGCTCCAGTTCAGCCGCAGGGCGCCGGTGTGGATGCCGCTGCGGCGCACGGCTTCAGCGATCAGGGGTCCGAGCTGCTCGGCGTCCGGCGGAGCCGGCAGGGCGAGCAGGGCGGCGCTGTGGCGCCAACGGGCCAGGTGGGCGCTCAGCAGCAGCGGCAGGCCCTGCTCGAGCAGCACGGTTTCAAACAGGCCATCGGCCAGCAGCAGGCCGCGGTCGTTCAGGGGAAGCGTCAGCTCTCCGGGGGGTCCCCACTGGCCGTCGATGTAGGCGATCGCCTCGGAGCGCTGCTGGGGGGCGCCTGGGCGGCCTTGGGCCTGGCCGTGGTCCTTCATGCCAGGGCCTCCAGCAGTGGTTGCAGTTTCCAGCCCATCTCCTCCGCCTCGGCCTGCGGATCGGAGTCGGCCACGATGCCACCGCCGGCATGGGCCCGCAGCCGTCCTCCCTGGAGCATCACGCTGCGGATCAGGATGCTGCTGTCAAAGCGGCCATCGGCCTCAAGCCTGAAGAAGGAGCCGCAGTAGGGGCCCCGTGGCACGGGTTCCAGGGCTGCCAACCGCAGGCAGGCCCGCAGTTTCGGGGCGCCGGTGATCGAGCCGCCCGGCCAGCAGGCGCGCAGCAGGTCGATCGCGCTGAGGCCCGGCCGCAGCTGGCCCTGCACCACCGAGGTGAGGTGGTGCACCTGGGCGTAGCTCTCCAGCCCCACCAGCTGCGGCACCTGGATCGAGCCGGGCTCGCAGACACGGCCAAGGTCATTGCGCAGCAGGTCGACGATCATCACGTTCTCGGCCCGATCCTTGGCACTGCTCACCAGTTCGGCAGCCGCTGCGGCATCGTCGCCCGGCTGACGATGGCGGGGCCGGGTGCCCTTGATCGGACGCGTCTCCACCGCCCCGCTGGCTGAGACCTGCAGAAACCGTTCCGGTGACGCCGAGAGAATCGCTTCCGGCCTGGCGCCTCCGCCGGCGATCATCAGGCCGCTGAAGGGTGCAGGGCAGTGACGCCGCAGCCGTCCGTAGAGCGCCAGCACCCCGTCCGGGCCGGATGGGGGCCAGGGCGCTTCGCAGCAGGCGGTGAGGTTGGCCTGAAACAGATCGCCGGCCGCGATCAGGTCTTTGATCGTCACCACCTGCTCGGCGTAGCCCTGGTGATCGGTGCACCAGCGCCAGCTGGCCAGGGGAATCGAGGGGCCCCCGCTGGTCGCCGTCCCGAAGGTGGCCGGTTCCGGATCGGTGCTCAGCAGGCAGCGCGCCACGGCCTCGAGGCGCTCCGGGTCGTGACCCTCCAGCTGCAGGTGCTGCTCCAGACGGTCGAGGCGGATCAGCGGATCAAAGCGGGCTGCCCAGAGCAGGGGCAGCGCCGGACGTTTCCAGTGACTGGCGGGTTCCACCCAGGCGGCGGCTTCGTAGGCCAGCCAGCCGAGCCAGGTGTGGCCGGAGGCAGCCAGGTCCGCCAGCCGCGCGAAGGGGTCGTCGGCGCCGGGCTCCCCCGGCAGGCCATCACAGCGCACCCGCTCCAACGGATCCACCCCCAGCAGGCTGGTGCGCCCCAGGGGCGTGCCGTCACCATCGAGCCAGATCAGTCCGTCCTCCCCGAAGCGCCGGGCCAGGGCCTGCGCCACCACGTCCGGCTCCCGCCAGGGCAGCATGCGGATCAGGGGGGTGCTCGCTTGTGGAATCACCGGCTGGCGAGGTCGGGATGGCCGGCCTCTCGCAGGGCCTGATCGCGGATCCGGCAGCTGTCGCACACACCGCAGGGCCGCTCGCCGCCGCTGTAGCAACTCCAGGTGTCCTGGATCGGCACACCGAGGCGGACCGCTTCCTGGACGATCTTCACCTTGGTCCACTGCACCAGGGGGGCCCAGAGACGGGTGCCCTGACCCTGACGGCCGCTGCGGGTGGCGAGATCGGCCAACAGCTGGAAGGCCTCGAGGTAGTCGGGCCGGCAATCGGGATAGCCGGAGAAGTCGACCGCGTTCACCCCGAGCACCAGCCGGTCGGCGCCGCGGGCTTCGGCCAGGCTGAGGCCGAGGGCGATGAACACCGTGTTGCGCCCGGGCACGTAGGTGTTCGGGATCATTGTCGGATCAACCCCCTGATCGGGGATCGCCAGGCCCGGATCGGTGAGCGACGACCCCCCCCAGGCCGCCAGATTGACGGCGATGGTGATGTGCTCCTTCAGCCCGATCACCGCAGCCAGCCGCTGGGCGGCTTCCAGTTCGCGTCGATGGCGCTGGCCGTAGTCGAAGGAAAGCCCGATCACATCGTGACCGGCCTCCCTGGCCAGGGCCGCCGCGGTGGCGGAATCGAGCCCCCCGGAGAGCAGGGCGATGACGGTGCCTGGGCTGGTGGAGGAGTCGATGGCGCTCTCGATCGCTCGAATCCATTGTGGTGTCCGACTGACCATGATCAGCGCAGCTGCATGGGGCGAATGGAACGGGGATCGAACTGGTGGCGGTGGGTGGTCGCTGCTGGCACGGTTCCGCTCCGCACGGTTCCCGGCCACCAGGGGCGTGGCCGCTGGGCACAGGGCTTCGAGGGGCACGGTCTGCCGGTGTCTGGTGCTGCCGCGTTGGCCCGTCGTTCCGGGGTCCTTGCGTCCCTGGCGGCGTTGATGGCGGTGGCGCTCCCCGCCAGCTTCGCTGGCGCCACAGCCCTGTCTGCCGAAATCCTGTCTGCCACGACGCTGACTGCCGCCGAACCGTCTGCGGCGACACCCTCGGCCGAGGCGGCATCCACCGCGGCGCCCCCCGCGGCTCCAGCCCCGGCGGATCCGGCTGGCACGTCCCAGGCCGTGATTCCTTCCGCCTGGCCGACGCCCACCGCCTCCGAACGGCGCTGGTGGATCCCGCTGCCTTCCGAGCCGTCGATCAGTCCCGACAACGATCTGTCGGTGGACCCGAGGCAGTGGCGTGTGGAGCTGGTCGTCGGCCGGATCGTGGCTGTTGATTGCAACCGCCATCAGTTCACGGGCCGGATCCGCGCCGAGACGCTGCCGCGGGATCTGACCATCCATCGCGTCGAGCTCGGGCCGATGATCTCCACCCGCATGGCCTGCCCCGACCAGCTGCTGCAGCGGCGTTTCGTCTCTCTGCAGGGGCGGCCCCATGTCGTGCCCTATGACGCCTCGCGCCCTCTGGTGATCTATGCCCCTCGGGATGCGGTGGTGCGCTGGCGGATCTGGCGGCC
>CAIXOZ010000079.1 GCA_903921295.1 uncultured cyanobacterium
CAGACGCTTCGCGCCGAGGCCGCCGCCCTGGAGGCCAGCCGACAACGCAGCACCGGCGCCGCAGATGGCGGCGCCGGCAAGCGGACCACCAGGGGGGCCAGTGGCCCCAGACGGCGCAGCTTCAAGGAGAACCGCGAACTGGAATCGCTGGAACAGACCCTGCCCCTCTGGGAAGAGGAGCGGCTGCGGCTGGAGGCGGAGCTGGGGCGCTGCGGCAGCGACTACAGCCGCCTGGAGACCCTGACGGCGGAGCTGGCCGTCCTGATGACCCGCATCCACCAGGGAGAAGAGCGCTGGCTGCTACTGAGCGAGCTGGCGGGCTGAACGGCGACGCCGCCAGCCGTGGGCGACCTCCGTGACGAAGCCGGAGCGGGAACCCTCCTCGGCCTGGCGCGGTGGCAGACCGCAGCAGGGGCCCTGGGCCTCCAGCGGCGGTGCCGGGACGACCCAGGGCGGACGGCGGGGAGGCAGGCCCTGGGCCTCCTCCTTGAGAAAGGCGGTGGGTTTGTAATCCTCGGCGCTGCGATGCAGGGCCATCTGATCACCCATGCGCTTCAGATAGAGATCCTTCGACCAGGTGATCTGCCGATGATCAAAGGCCTCACAGGCTGCCTGCAGGGACGGGAAACGCTGACTGACCAGACCGCTGGGCGCGCATTGTTTCCATTCCAGGATCTCGTCGAAGCTGAGCCCCTGTCGCCAGAGCCGCTGCTCGGAGAGGTAACAGTGCTGATCGGGTCCGTTGATCCAGAACAGACGCCCCTGTTCATCGATGAAATGACGACCCCGGCGCTGTTTGATGCGGGTCATGGCGGCGCTCCATCGACGACGCCCTTCTGATAGCAACGCTGCTCCAGATCAGCAGCAGCCCACCAAACCGCCACGAACCCAGTCGGGACCCGTATGGTGTGCACGATCTGAAAGGGCTTGTGAGCCCATCCCCTTCATGAACTCCATCGACGAGCACATCCGCAAGGATCAGGCCGAGATCGAGCAGGCCCGCACCGAGGGCGATCAACCCAAACTGCGCCACCTCGAAGACGAGCTCAAGGGGCTCGAAGAGTACAAGGCGCACCACCCCGAAGACAGCCACGACCCGACGCCGCTCGAGGTCTACTGCGATCTCAACCCCGACGCTCCTGAGTGCCGCGTCTACGACGACTGATCCTTCGGCACTGATCCACTGAACCCCGGAAACGGGAGTACAGCAGCAAGAGGCAGAGCATCCGCGTTGGCGATGCCCAGCCTCTTTTTCATGGTTGACGCCCACCTGGTCCCGTCACCGTCCTCGCGCCCACCAGGAGGGATGGGCGATGCAGGCCGGTGAGGCTGGTGCTGAGAAACGGCCGGAGCCCCACCGGCCCCGAAGGATGTGCCAACGCACGACCGCCGGGAGGAGGCGTCGCGGATGGAGCGATCGCTCAGCGGGGCTCCACGATGCCCAGCTCATTCCAGACGGCCTGCAGCAAGGCCTCCAGTCCCTCGGCCATCGCCGCTGAGATCACCAGCACCCTGAGGCCGGAGGCCGCCTCAAGATCCTGCACCCGCTGCTGGAGCTGCTCAGGATCCAGCAGTTCACGCTTGTTGAGCACCAGCAACCGCGGCCGCTGATCGAGGCCATGGCCATAGGCCTGCAACTCGTCGATCACGACCCGCCAGTCGGCGACCACATCCTCAGCGCCGCCATCCACCAGGTGGATCAGCAGCCTTGTGCGCTCGATGTGGCGCAGGAAGTCGTGGCCGAGGCCAGCCCCCTGGGAGGCACCGGCAATCAGGCCCGGGATGTCGGCGAACACGGTGCCATCACCGCTCGGGCGCCGCACCACACCGAGGTTGGGCACCAGGGTGGTGAAGGGATAGTCAGCGATCCGGGGCCGGGCCGCGGAGAGCACCGAAATCAGCGTGCTCTTGCCGGCATTGGGCAGACCGATGATCCCGACTTCCGCCAGCAGCTTCAGCTCCAGCTGCAGCAACCATTCCTCACCATCGCGTCCTTCGGTGAACTTCTCGGGCGCCCGGTTGCGGTTGCTGAGGTAATGGGCATTGCCAAGTCCGGCTCGGCCTCCTGCGGCCACCAGCAACAGGTCGCCCGCCTCGACCAGATCACCGAGCAGGATGCCGGTACGGCGATCGCGCACCTCGGTGCCACAGGGCACCTTGATCACCAGATCGTTCCCACTGGCACCGGTGCAACGGTTGGGACCGCCCCGACGACCGTCATCGGCGGCGAACAGGCGCCGGTACTTGAAATCCAGCAGGGTCTGCAGATTCGAGTCCGCAAGCAGCAACACATCGCCGCCGCGGCCACCATCGCCGCCGGAAGGACCGCCGGCCGGCACGTACTTCTCGCGGCGGAACGCCACGATCCCGTCACCGCCGCGGCCGGCCCTCACGGCGATCCGAGCCTGATCAATGAACTGCATGAACGACGGATCGAAGAGGGGGACCTGGGGGGGCGATCACATCCCCCAGGTCAACGCGTCTTCCAACCCTAAGATCGGCCCGTCGCCCCCTTGACGCCCAGTCCCCGCAGCCACTTGGCCCAGGTCCGGTTTCAGTCGATCACGAAGACCTACCCGCCGCGCCGGGGAGGAGCCCCGGTACCGGTGCTGCGGGATCTCGATCTCGCGATCGAGGACGGGGAATTCCTTGTGCTGGTGGGCCCCTCGGGCTGCGGCAAGAGCACGCTGCTGCGGCTGCTGGCCGGCCTGGAACAGCCCGATTCCGGTCAGATCATCGTCGGCGATCGCGCGGTGGTCAACCTGCCACCGGCCCAGCGGGATGTGGCGATGGTGTTCCAGAGCTACGCGCTCTATCCCCACCTCACCGTGGCCGACAACATCGGCTTCGGCCTGCGCCGCAGCAAGCCGCGCACCCCGGCCCAGCTCATGCAGGACGCCCTGCACCGGGCCAGCCGCTCCC
>CAIXOZ010000080.1 GCA_903921295.1 uncultured cyanobacterium
GCGGATGGCATCGATCTGGCGCAGATCGTTTGAGAGGGTGATGCCTCCGACCCGCAGGCTGCCCTGCTGAAAATCCTCGAGGGCATTGAAGGTGCGCAGGAAGGTGCTCTTGCCGGAGCCCGAGGGACCCATGATCACGACCACCTCACCGCGCTGCACCGTCAGGTTGGCGCCGCGCAGGGCGTGGTAGCCGTTGGGATACCACTTGTTGATTCCCCGCGCCTCGATCATCACCGCCGCGTCATCGGCCGGCTGGGGGAGGCTGGGGTCGATCGACATCGGGGAGGGGGACATCAGGAGCTGGGGAGGGGGTTGGGATCCAGACGACGCTCGAGGGCCCGGCTGCCCAGCCCGAGGGCGGCGCAGCAGCACCAGAACAGCACAGCCAGCGTCAGATAAACCTCGGCGTTGCGACCGAGATAGGCCGGATTGGCCATCACGGTGCCTGCGACGAAGAGAAGGTCGCTGAGGCCGATCAGCGACAGCAGGGTCGTGTCCTGCAACAGGGTGATGAACTGACCGACGGTGGCCGGGAGGGCCACCCGCAGGGCCTGGGGCAGAACCACATGCAGCAGCGCCAGTGGCAACGGCAGCCCGAGCGAGCGCGCCGCTTCCATCTGGCCCCGGGGCACGGCCGCCAGGCCGGAGCGCACGGCTTCGGCCACATAGGCCGCGGCGAACAGGGTCAGCACCCAGGCCGCCCGCCAGACCCGCTCAGGCGCGAGGCCGCCGGGCAGCAGGAAGCCGAGGATGTTCTGGCCCAGGAAGAGCAGGGTGATCAGCGGCGCGCCGCGGATGAATTCGATGTAGAGCACCGAGCCCCAGCGCAGCAGGGGCAGCGTGCTGCGACGCCCCAGGGCCAGCAGAATCCCGAGCGGGAAGCAGAGCAGGATCGCGAAGCTGGCTTCCAGCAGAGTGAGCAGCAGCCCCCCCCAGTCTGAGGAGGGCACCTGGATCAGCCCGAGGCCGCCGCTGATCAGCACCATTCCCACCAGGTAGAGCAGGGGCCAGAGCAACGGCAGCCAGCGCTGCCAGTGTCCGGGGATCCGCTGCGCCCAGCGGCCGGCGGCCCAGCGCAGGATCAGCAGCAGGGCCGTGATCAGCCACCAGCGCAGCTGGATCACCACGCTCAGCTTGAGCGAGACGGGAACCAGCAGCGCCAGCGTGATCAGCAGCAGCAGGGCCAGTCGGTCGTTCCGTGGCCAGCGCTGGGCGGGGCGATCCGGCCGCGGCAGGCCGCGCAGCAGTCCCCAGCTGAGACCGGCGGCGGCGGCCAGCAGGGTGGTGAGCAGCCAGAGTCGCCATTGCTGCGGTTCCGGGTAGCGGCCGACCGCAAACAGGGTGCTGTTGGCCTGAATCACCGCCCAGCGCGCCTGGGTCGTCGCCCAGTGTCCCAGCCCCAGGGCTGCCGCCGCCAGGCCCACGATCAGGGCGACCGAGATCACCCCATCGAGGGGTGAGGCGAACAGTTCGCTTCTGAGGCGACGCCCCAGGGCATGGCGGGAAGGAACGGGGGGCATCGTCATCAGCGCTCCTTCAGTTGCACCAGCCGGTTGACGCCATTCATCAGCGCCGAGATCAGCAGATCGATCACCAGGTAGGCCCCGAGCAGGATCACCACCACCTCCACATCACGGCCGGTCTGGTTGCCGGTGGTGCTGGCCACGGAATAGAAGTCGGGATAGCCGCAGGCCACCGCCAGGGAGGAATTCTTGGCGAGGGAGATGAACTGACTGTTGAGGCCGGGCACGATCACCCGCAGGGCCTGGGGCAGCACGATCTGCACCAGGGTCTGGGGCTGGCTGAGCCCGAGGGAGCGAGCCGCTTCCCACTGCCCCCGCGGCACGGAGGCGATGCCGCCGCGCACCACCTCGGCGATGAAGGCGCCGGTGTAGACCACCAGGCCGGTGAGCAGGGCGCCGAATTCCACCGACAGGCTGATCGGTGCCTGCCAGACCCCGTTCACCAGCTGGGCGGCGCCGAGATAAAGCCCGGATTTGGCCAGCACCAGCCCCGGGAGCTGAATCGCGGCGCTGCCATTGGGGAGGGCCAGAAACACCACGAAATACCAGAACACCAGCTGCAACAGCAGCGGAATGTTGCGGATCAGCTCCACGTAGCCCCGGGCCAGCCGGCGCAGCAGGCCATTGCTGCTGAAGGCTGCCGATCCGGCCACCAGGCCGAGCAGGCTCGAGCCCACCAGGCCGGCCAGCACCACCCGCAGGGTGTTCACCAGACCGGCGGCCAGGGCGCGCCAGTAGGGCATCGCCGGGTCGTAGGGGAGGGCCGTTTCGGCGATTGGGAACCCGGCGGGATTGTCGAGCCAGCCGAAGCTCAGCAGCAGGCCGGCAGCGGTGAGGTTGCGCACCAGGTTGGACACCAGGAAGGCCACCAGCACCAGCACGATCAGGCCGACAGCCGCCTGCACCAGCCAGGGGAGGATCTGCCGATGGCGCCACCAGGGGATCGGGGTCGCCGCAGCAGGCATGGGGCGGGTGGCCATCAGCGGAAGGGCGGCGAATAGATCAGGCCGCCGTTGTTCCACTGACGGTTCAGGCCCCGGTCGAGTTTCAGAGGGGAGCCCGGGCCGACGTTGCGATCAAAGATCTCGCCATAGTTGCCCACGGCTTTGACGATCCTGACCACGAAATCAGCCGGCAGGCCCAGCTGCTTGCCGAAGTCGCCCTCCACGCCCAGGAAACGCCGCAGTTCGGCCAGGTTGGGATTGGCCTTGGCCTCGGCCAGTTTGCTGTCGATAGTGGACGTGCTGATGCCGAGCTCCTCGGCCTGCATCAGGGCATACACCGTCCAGCGGATGGCGTCCGCCCAGGCTGGATCGGCGTTGACGCTGGCCGGGGTGAGGGGCTCCTTGCTCAGCACATCCGGCAGGAGCACGTGATCGTCGGGGTTCGGGAAGCTGGTGCGCTTGCCGGCCAGCTGGGAGCGGTCGCTGGTGACGGCGACGCAACGCCCGCCCAGGTAAGCGGCGTAGGTCTGATCACCGGTCTGGAATTTGAGAGGGGTGTAGGCGACGTTCAGCTGGCGCATCTGATCGGCCAGGTTGAGCTCGGTGGTCGTGCCGCTTTCCACGCAGACCGGTTTGCCGGCCAGATCCCTGAGGCTGCTGATGCCGCTGGCCCTGGGGGTCATCACCCCCTGGCCGTCATAAAAGGTGGTGGGGCCGAAACTGAGGCCATTGCCGCCAGCAGCATCGCGGCTGAGGGTGTAGGTGGTGTTGCGCGAGAGCAGGTCCACCTCACCGCTGGCCAGGGCGGCGAAGCGTTCGCTGGAATTGAGGTCGCGGTAATCGACCTTGGTGGGATCGCCGAAGACGGCGGCGGCCACGGCCCGGCAGATGTCGACATCGAGGCCGGAATACTGGCCATTGCTGCTGACGAAACTGAAGCCCGGCAGCTTGCCGTCCACGCCGCAGATCAGCTTGCCGCGGCTTTTGATCATCGCCAGCTTCTGGCTCTGAACGCCGCCGTCTTCGGAGGCGCAGCCGGACACCAGCAACACGGCCCCGAGGGAGGCGAGGGCCAGCAGCTGTCGAAAACGTGCCATGCGAAGACGTGCGTTGGCGGCAGTTTGCCAGGAGTTCGGCCGCTGCATCAGTGGCGCCTCGGACATTGCTGTCGGGCCTCAGGGGCCCTGGCGGCGTTCGCCGTCGGCCGGACTGGCCTGCAGCGGAGCCAGCAGCTGGTGTCGCGCCTCGGCCACCGTCAACCCATCGAGCGCGATCCACTTCGTTCGGCTGGTGGCTCCGCGCACGAGCGTGACGCTGGCGCGGGGTCTGTTCAGGCGCTCCGCCAGGAAGCGCACCAGGCCGGCATTGGCCGCTCCATCCACCGGTGCGGCCTGCAGGGCGATCAGCACCGCTCCGTCCCGTTCGCCGACCACGGCATCACGGCGGCTGCGCGGCTGCAGCCGGATCTCAAGATGCCTGGGGGCCGCCTGGCCGGGTCCAGGGCCGGGGTCGATCGCCGCGCCTGCCGCTGTTGACGGGTCGATCTGCAGCGCTGTCCGTTGTCTGCGGCTGCGATCCATACCCTCCAGGCACACGCCCGAGTTCGATGACAGTTCAGCATGAGCGCACCTTGAAGGTGCTGTTCGCCCATCCCCTGCCCCATGGGCTCAGCCTGCGGGAGGTGCAGGGGCTGATCGAAGCGCTTGGGGGGGCCGTGACACCGCTGGGCGACAACCGTGTCCAGATCCGTCTTCAGGATGGCTCCCAGACCTGGCTGCACGGTATTCACGCCCAGGGAGCCTCCGAACTCGACGCCGAGGCCGTGATGCGGCTGCGCCATCTGCTGCGGGCGGCCGGGATCGCTCCAGGGCATCCGCAGGCTCCCGGTCCAGCCTCTGCACGGGGTGATCAGGCACGGCTGCTGGTGCTGCAGCTCAGCCATCGCCGCTGCGATGCCTATCGACTCGACGGCGACAGCGTTGCGCACAGCCAGCTGCGCAGCGACGGTCTCTGGGGCACGCGCCAGAGCACCACCCATCGCAAGGAAAGGGATCTGCCCGGGCAACGGGCCCCGATCGACAGCGCCTTGCTCGAGCAGCTCTCTGCGCAGATCGCGTCGTCTGATCGGGTGCTGCTCGTCGGCCATGGCACCGGCCAGAGCGATGTGCGCCAGCTGCTGCTGGCCCACCTCGAGCGGCGTCATCCGGATCTGCTTGATCGGATCCAGGCGGTGCTCACCGTCGATGACGACCAGCTGACCGAGGCCCGCCTGCTGGCTCTCGCCCGCGAGCACGTCGGCCAGGTCCCCCGTCGCCATCACCCCCCGGTCCAGGGGGCCTGATCGGGGCCCCTTCCGGGGCCGTTCCTGACCGTTCTCCCTGCGGGTACACCTCGCTGCTGGACTTACTCGACCGGCACCTGGATGCTGCGGGAACGTCCTTCGCCGCTCTTGGGGATCTCCACCTCGAGCAGGCCATCGTGGAAGTGGGCCTTGAGGTGCTTCTGATCAACCTCGGCGGGCAGGGTGAAGCTACGGATGAAGTTGCCGTAGGAACGCTCGACACGATGGAAGCGAAGACCCTTGTCTTCTTTCTCTTGATGACGTTCTCCCTGCAGGGTTAAAACACCATTGTCGAGGGTCACTTTCACGTCTTCTTTCTGTACACCTGGAATTTCCGCCCGCACCTGAAAGGCGGCATCATTTTCCGTGATGTCCACTCTTGGGCACCACTCGCCATTGCCGATCAGATCACCAGAACGCATCATCGGCAGGCCCATGGCGCGGCTGTAGCGATCAACGATGTCCTCAATTTCCCGGAGGGGTTCCCACTTGATCAAGGCCATGAAAAAAACTCCTGAAAGTCCAGAATCACGCTAAGGAGTGAGAGCTGGCTCGCCGCTGAAGAGCTGCAGCGTCAAGGCCGTAATCAGGCTGCAGCTCCCCGCTCCTGCAACGCTGGCAGTCCGTGCAACCTCTGGCCTTGCTGTCCGTGGGATCCCTGGCAGGTCCTGACCGTGGCGGCCCACACTGGAGGGATCCTCACCTCCCCCTACCGTCCTGCGGCGCTGTTCTGCTGATGTCCCCGTCCCCTGCTTCGATCGAGACGTCGCCCCCCAGCCTCAGCCTGCGTCGGCCAGACGACTGGCATGTGCATCTGCGCGATGGCGCGATGCTGCGGGCGGTGGCACCGACCACGGCCCGTTCCTTTGCCAGGGCGATCGTGATGCCGAACCTGGTGCCACCGGTGACCACGACGGCAGCAGCCCAGGCCTACCGACAGCGAATCCTTGAGGCCTTGCCGGATCACGCAGGCTTCCAGCCTCTGATGACGGCGTATCTCTGTGACGGCACGGATCCTGAGGACTTGGCGGCGGGGTTCCGGCAGGGGGTGTTCACGGCCTGCAAGCTGTATCCCGCCCATGCCACCACCAACTCCGCTGCCGGGGTCAGTGATCTGGCCCGCCTGGAGCCCGTGTTCGCCACCATGGAATCCATCGGGATGCCCCTGCTGGTGCATGGTGAGGTCACCGATGCCTGTGTGGACATCTTTGATCGGGAGGCGGTGTTCCTGGAGCGCCATCTCGATCCGCTGGTGCGCCGCCATCCCGGTCTCAAGGTCGTGCTGGAGCACATCACCACCGAGCAATCGGTCGCCTTCGTCGAGGGTGCGGGCGCCTCGGTGGCTGCCACGATCACGCCCCATCACCTGCATATCAACCGCAATGCGATGTTTCGTGGAGGTCTGAGGCCGGACTTCTATTGCCTGCCGGTGGCCAAACGGGAGCGGCATCGTCTGGCGCTGCGTCGGGCAGCGGTCTCTGGTCGCCCCTGTTTTTTCCTGGGCACCGACTCAGCTCCCCATGCCCGTGCGGCGAAGGAATCGGCCTGTGGCTGCGCAGGCATTTTCAATGCTCCCTGGGCGATCGAGAGTTATGCCCAGGTGTTTGAGGAGGAGCAGGCGCTGGAGCGCCTCCAGGGCTTCGCTTCTGAGCATGGGCCGCGTTTTTACGGCCTGCCACAGAACGAGGAACAGATCCGGCTCGTCCGTGAGCCCCAACGGATTCCAGAGCTCGTGCGACTGGACGATGGTGCGGGCGGCACGGTGGCTCTGGTCCCGTTCCATGCCGGGGACATTCTGAACTGGCGCCTGGAGGCGTCTGGTGGGGAAGATCGCCCTTAAGGTGTGGTCGGATCCCAGATCGCAATCACCGGCAGCGTGCGCGCCTCCGGCTCTCATGGAACGGTATGCGCACACTCTTTCTCTATCCCGAGTTCCCGAAGACCTTCTGGAGCTACGAAAAAATTCTTGAGCTGGTCAACCGCAAGGTGCTGCTGCCGCCCCTGGGCATGGTCACCGTTGCGGCGCTCCTGCCACAGCACTGGGAGATGAAGCTGGTCGATCGCAATGTGCGCGAGGTGACCGAGGCGGAGTGGGACTGGGCAGAGCTGGTGGTGATCTCCGGCATGATCGTGCAGCGCGCCGATATGGCCGTGCAGATCGCTGCGGCCAAGGCCCGGGGGCTGCCTGTGGCCGTCGGTGGGCCGTTTGCCAGTTCGACCCCGGATGCCCCAGAGCTCAGTCTGGCGGACTTCAAGGTCCTTGATGAGGGTGAAATCACCCTGCCGATGTTCATTGAAGCGATCGAACGCGGGGAATCAGGGGGACGATTCAGTGCCAATGGTGAAAAGCCCGACGTCACTTCAACGCCGGTGCCGCGCTTTGACCTGCTCCAGCTCGATGCCTACGACTCCATGTCGGTGCAGTTCTCTCGTGGCTGTCCGTTCCAATGTGAGTTCTGCGACATCATTGTTCTCTACGGACGCAAGCCTCGTACCAAGACACCTGAGCAACTGATTGCTGAGTTGCAGTATCTCTACGACCTCGGCTGGCGGCGTTCGATTTTTCTTGTCGATGACAACTTCATCGGCAACAAGCGCAATGCCAAGTTGCTGTTGCCTGTTCTGAAGCAGTGGCAGATGGAACGGGGTTATCCCTTCAGTCTGGCCACCGAGGCCTCGGTGGATCTGGCGGCTGACGAGGAGTTGATGCAGATGATGGCCGAGTGCCGTTTTGACAGTGTCTTCCTTGGTATCGAAACCCCGGATGAGGCCAGCCTTGCCACAGCCGGCAAGCTGCAGAACACCCGCAGCTCCCTTGAGGAGGCTGTGGATCGGATCAGCTCCTACGGCATTCGGGTGATGGCCGGCTTCATCATCGGCTTCGATGGAGAGCGTATCGGTGCTGGCGATCGCATTGTTCAGTTCGTCAGTCGCACCGGTATTCCGGCAGCGATGATGGGCATGCTGCAGGCTCTTCCGAACACCGGCCTCTGGCATCGGCTTGAAAAAGAAGGGCGTTTGATCGAGGAAAAGGCTGATGCCAAAGGGGTCAACCAGACCAACCTGCTCAATTTTGTTCCCACCCGGCCGATCCGTGACATCGCTAACGAATATGTCGATGCGTTCTGTCGTTTGTACGAGCCGCACGCCTATATCGAGCGTGTCACCAGTTACTACCTGCGGATGGGCCTGCCCCGTTGGCAGAAGTATGTGCCGGCGGCGTTCGGCAAGGCGGCCCTGCCAGCCTGGTGTGATGTGCGCGCCCTGTTGATCGTCATCTGGCGGCAGGGCATCCGCCGCGACACCCGCTTCCGTTTCTGGCGCTCCCTCTGGCGGGTGGCTCGCCGTAATCCTGGGGTGCTGGAGCAGTTCCTGGTGGTGCTCGCGCACAACGAACACTTCATGGAGTACAGGGCGGTTGTCCGTCGTGAAATCCAGGATCAGCTCAGGGCCTTGCCTCCGGAACCGCCGGCGGCCCTGGCGTTGCCGACCCTCCAGTCGGCCTGAGCCGCTGCGCTGCGCTGGCCGCCCCTAGTGATGGTGGCCTGCTCTGTGGATCACCTGTAACGGTTGGTAAGGAAACAGCGGTCGGGCCCCGGTCCCAACAGGGGGGGCATAGGGTTGATCCCAGCGGTTCCGGCTCCAACCGGCGGCGCGTTTCATCCGAGAGATGGTTGTGAAAAGCGCAAACGGTTCCTCGATGACGATCGGAGAGTTGGAAGCCAACTATCCCCTCTATTGCAAGGCTCTGCGCCTTCTGCTTCAGGAGGGTCGCAGCCTGGAGGCCATTCAGCGCACGGTCTGCTGGGAGCGCCTCGCCAAGCTGCACCTCTGCCTGCCGAATCGCTATAAGGCTCCCGATTATCTGCTGGCGGTGCTTCGACGTGATCTGCACGCCGTGACGACCGCGAGCGCTGCCGGGGTGTCGGCTTCCTGAACCCCTGCTGTTCTGTTGTGGCTGGAGAAGGCCTCGATGGATCCCGACGCTGAGCTGCCCCCCGCGACTCCACTCACCTCACCGGTGCTGGATGCAGACGGCCGCCTCACCTACGTCGGCACCGATGGGCGTCGTTATGTGGTGCTGGGCCCAGACGATCAGGAGGCCCAGCGCCAGCAAGCTCTTGCCCTCAGCCTGGAGCCCGGCCATCGGGTCCTGGAGGCGATGGAAGGTCAGGCCCGGATCTGGCTGGATCTGGTCTGCGGGCCTGATCTTGAGCGGGTTGAGGCTCTGGCCTGGCTGCTGCAACGGCTGCGGAGCCGACTGACCGGCGGGGAGGGCCCTGAGCCTCCGGATGCGGAACCTCCGGACTCGGCGCCGTCGGTCTGAGGCCGCGCCTGACGGAGGCGGTGGCCGGTCTAGGGTGGCGAAGATTCCAAGATGTCTCGTTTGCAAGCTCACCACTTTCTTCTGGGCTCTCGAAGGATCGGTTCTCAATTTCTCTGGCTATGACGATTTACGTCGGCAATCTTTCCTTCGATGCCGAAGTTCCTGATCTGGAACACCTGTTCAGCGAGTACGGCAGCGTGAAGCAGTGCAGCCTGCCCCTCGACCGTGAAACCGGCCGCAAGCGCGGTTTCGCCTTTGTGGAAATGGCCAATGAAGCCGATGAGGCCAAAGCCATCGCCGACCTGCAGGACGTCGAGTGGATGGGTCGCAACATCCGTGTCAACACGGCTGAGCCCCGTGGTGGCGGTGGTGGTGGCGGCGGCGGCCGTGGCGGTTACGGCGGCGGCGGCGGTGGTTACGGCGGTGGTGGCGGCGGCGGCCGCTACTGATCCAGGCGACGCCTCCCTTCGGGACTGAGGCGCTCGGGCCTGGGGGAATGATCGGTCGTGCTGTCGCGCTTCCGATCGACCTCCGGGCCTTGTCTGTTCCTGGCCCCCGGTGCTCGCCGCGCTGGGGCCCTCGGCGTTCAGGTCAGGGAAAACAGCAGCAGGTCGGTGCCTTCCTCAAGAACCTGCAGCGCCGGCACCGTCCCGGCAGCAAAGCCGAGCCCATCGCCAATGGCCAGGGTCTCCGGCCCGGCCGCGTCGCTGTCCTGCAAGGCAACCCGGCCGTCAAGGATCTGCAGCCAACCCTGGCCCTGCGCCGGAACGGGCAGTCTCTGGCCGGCAGCAGGTCGGGCCCGCCAGAGCATCACCGGCCGTGAGATCGACAGGCTGGCTCCCGAGGCGCTCGGTCCCACCAGGAGCGTCCAGTGCGGATCGATGCGGAAGCTGCTCTGGGCATAGCGGGGTTCGGCAGCGACGGCAGCGGGCTCGATCCAGATCTGCAGGAGCCGGCAGCTTTCCGAGCCGCCATTGATTTCGCTGTGGGTGATGCCCCGGCCCGCCTCCATCACCTGCACATCGCCCTCCATCAGGCGACCGTGATGGCCGAGGGAGTCCCGATGGTCGAGCTGGCCCTCCACCATCACCGTGATGATGTCCATGTCACGATGCGGATGGAGGCCGAAGCCGGATCCGGCCGCGAAACGATCGTCATTGATCACCCGCAGGGGGCCGAAGCCGCGCCAGCGGGGATCATCGTGCCCGCCAAAACTGAAGCTGTGCCAGCTCTCCAGCCAGTCGCGGCGGCTGAGGAAGCGTTCACCGGCCGCACGGAAGCAGAGGGGTGGCAGCGAAGTCATCGGCCCGATCACAACCGATGGCCACTCTGGCCAGGCGATCGCCTCCCCGCGGGCCTCAGCACGGTCGAATCCGGTCAGGACCGATGCAGGAGCTGGGTCAGGAAACTGCAGAAGTCCTGCAGCCGCACCGACAGGCCGACACTGGAGAGGGTGAGGGTCAGGAAGGCCACCAGGCGGGCATCACGATGGCGCACCAGGGAGATGATCGAGGCCACCACCCCCACCAGCACGGCCACCAGGATCAGGGAAGCCACCACCAGGTTCTTGAGGTTCCAGAGGGGGGAGCTGAAGAGATCGGAGTAGGGGCCGATCAATAGAAAGAGCACCCCGTTGGAGAGGTTGAACACGATCGCGATCACGGCATAGATCAGTGAGGCGCCGACGGCGATCCGGACGGAGAGATGGTTCAAGCGGGTGGCCGTGATTGATGATCTCTTTCGATTCTTTGCCGCCTGCGTGGCCTTGTCAACGCGCGGCGCTCGACGCCCTTTGGCTGCCACGTGGACTTGCATGGGCTCGTGCGGATCATGGGCTGGCCGATGCCGCCGCCTGATCGGCGTTGATGGTCGCTGGAGACCAGCGCCATGACAACGGCGGCGGCGCCAGAATGGCGCCTGCTTTCCCCATCATTTGCCCGTCTCCTGGTTGACACGCCTGGATCAACAGCTGGCCAGGACAGGCCGCACCTTGATCATTCCGCCCCTGATCCTGGCGGTGGCCTGGGCCCAGGAGCTGATGGATCAGCTCTTTTTCGGTGGGCGCTGGAATTTGCCGATCACCCCGGGAGGCCCGATCTGGGGGGTCTTCACCGCGCCCTTCAGTCATCAGTCCTTCGGCCATCTGATCAGCAACAGTCTCTGGTTTTTGCCCCTCTCCTGGCTGGTGCTCGCCAAGGGCAGACGCGACTATCTGGCGGTCTGGGTCTGCGTGCTGGCGATGGCCTTGCCGGTGTGGCTGTTCTGGCCGACGGCCAGCCACGGCCTCTCCGGAGTTGTCTATGGCCTGCTGGGCTATCTGCTGCTGATCGGTTGGCTCGAGCGGCGGCCCCTCAGCCTGCTGCTTTCTCTCGTTGCCCTGATCAGTTATGGAGGCGTTCTGCCCAGTCTGCTGCCCTTCTTCAGTCCGCCGGGGGTGAGCTGGATCGGCCATGTCAGCGGCTTCGTCGGCGGTCTGATCGCGGCCGCGGCGGTGTCCCGCGAATCGGAAGCATCCCGGTGATCTCGGTGAGCCAGGACGCCTGGCCACGGTATTGAGGGTGACGGGCCCTGGTTCGTGCAGCCCGTGGCTGTTATGCCGTTCTCCGCCAGGGCGATGGCCGGGTTGGATCGCAGTCAGTGCAATGTTGTGCGCGTTGTTCAGGGCGCTGAACAAGGTCCAGGGGCGCCAGGCATGGATGGGGGCAGGGGGACTTGAACCCCCACAACGTTGCCGTCTGCGGATTTTAAGTCCGCTGCGTCTACCAATTTCGCCATGCCCCCAGGTCGCTGACGCTCCCCCCGGAGCCCGCGTCCCATCCTAGATTTCCATGACGTCGACGTACCACCCGTGAGCCTGCCAGGCGTCCTCAGCGACCTGCCGATCTCTCTCGACACCCTGCTGGTGATCGGCGCCTATGTCCTGCTCGGCGGTGCCTACCTGGTGGTGGCTCCCCTGGCCCTCTACTGGTGGATGAACCGTCGCTGGATGGTGATGGGCAAGCTCGAGCGCACGGCCATCTACGGGCTGGTGTTTCTCTGTTTTCCAGGGCTGATCCTCTTCTCGCCCTTCCTGAACTTCCGCCTGGTGGGGCAGGGCGAGTGACCCGCGGCCAGTCCCTGCTTCTCGGCCTCGGGGTCTTTGGTCTCGGGGGCCTGGGTTATGCCCTGTTTCTCCTCTCCGGACTTGAGGGCTTCTCGGCCGGCATTGCGGCTGAGGCCCTGCTTGTGCTGGTGGTGTTCGGCTGGACCGGCAGTTACCTCTTCCGGGTGGTCACCGGACGCATGACCTACATGGAGCAGCGGCGGCGTTACCGCGACGCCTACGACGCCGCCACCGATGCCGAG
The DNA here is from genome assembly GCA_903921295.1 of uncultured cyanobacterium. Lineage (GTDB taxonomy): Bacteria > Cyanobacteriota > Cyanobacteriia > PCC-6307 > Cyanobiaceae > CAIXOZ01. The sequence goes on from CAIXOZ010000080.1 coordinate 12,481, forward strand.
CTTCAGAAGCGTTTCGAGGCCCTCAGCCCCGAAGACCAGGAGGCCCTGCTGCGTGAGGTGGGTCAGTTGCCGGCGGATCCCGCCGGCCCTGCCGATCCCTCCGCCGGTCGCTGACCCCATAGGCTCAGCCGATCCGTCTGTCCGTTCCGGGCCCGATGCCTGACGCCGCTGCCGCCAGCTCAACGCCGATCGCCCAGCGCTTTGCGGCACTCAGGGCGCAGGGCCGCTGTGCGCTGATGCCCTTTCTCGTTGCCGGTGATGGCGGCCTCGAGACCACTCGCGCCACTTTGCTGGCCCTGCAGGAGGCCGGTGCCGATCTGATCGAACTCGGCGTCCCCTACAGCGATCCGCTGGCGGATGGCCCGGTGATCCAGGCTGCAGCCAGCCGCGCCCTGCTCGCTGGCACCACACCGGCAGCGGTGCTGGAGCTACTGGCCGGTCTCAAGGGGCTTCTCACCGTGCCCGTGGTGCTCTTCACTTACAGCAATCCACTCCTGAGCCGCGGTCTCGAGCGCTTCTGCCAGGAGGCCGCCGCCGCCGGCGCGGCCGGTCTGGTGGTTCCCGATCTGCCGTTGGAGGAGGCCGAGAAACTCTCGCCCCTGGCCAGGGCCCACGGTCTTGATCTCGTCCTGCTTGTCGCTCCCACCACGCCCGCCGAGCGGATGGCCCGGATCCATGCCGCCAGCCGTGGCTTCACCTATCTGGTCAGTGTCACCGGTGTCACCGGCGTGCGTTCCGCCATGGAAACCAGGGTTGCTCCTCTGGTGAAGCAGCTCCAAGCCCTCGACGGTCCGCCGGTTGCCGTGGGATTCGGGATCTCCGGTCCCGAGCAGGCGGTTCAGGTGCGCGACTGGGGGGCTTCCGGTGCGATCGTCGGCAGCGCTCTGGTGGCGGTGATGGCCCAGGCCGAGGGGCCCGATGCCACGGCGGCGGCGGCCCGACAGTTCTGCGGCAGCCTGCGGCAGGCTCTCGACAGCTGAGGCTTCGGCTGAGCCGGCCTGTTTAGCTTCAGGTCCTCAGCTTCGTCGGTCCTGCCATGGCGCGCTCTCCGCTGAACGCCATCGTGCTGCCGCCTCTGCTGTCAGCCTCGTTGCATCTGGTCATCGGCCTGGGGCTGGTGGCCCTGATCTTTGCGCTCCTGCGCTCCTTGCTCAGCCGTCTGGCCGCCCGAGGCACCCCCTGGAGCGGCGAATCCCCCCGGTTGCTGCTCCAGACCCTGGCGCGGATCGCGGCTTTGCTCGTCGTCACGTTGGCCCTTGAGGTTCTGCCCCTTGGCAGCACCGGACTGCGGCTGCTTCAGGCCCTGAGTCAGCTGGTGCTGGTGGTGCTGCTGGTGCGCCTGGCCAATCGGCTGGTGCTCAGGGTGTTGCACACCACCCTGTCCCGCCTGGGGGAGACGCTGGCGATCCAGGGCCTGCAGGCGCTCGGACCGATGATCCGCGGCCTGTTCTGGCTGCTCGGCGCCCTCGTCTTTCTCCAGAACCAGGGGGTTCAGCTCACCGCCGTGCTGGGGGCCCTGGCCGGGGCGGGTATCGGCATCGGTTTCGCCCTGCAGGGGCCCGCCCGGGACTTCCTCACCTACCTGACGATCCTGTTTGATCAGCCCTTCGTGATCGGGGATCTGATCCGGTTCGATGATGTCTGGGGTCGGGTGATTCAGGTGGGCCTGCGCAGCACGCACCTGCGCAGCCTTGACGGCGAGCGGGTGGTGATCACCAATGGCGACCTGCTCGCCAAGACCCTGCGCAACTACGGCGATCTGAGCGAGAAACGGATTCTCACCCGGCTGGTTCTTGCCCGCAGCACCCCAGCGGCGGCTGCCCAGGCTCTCACGGCGGCGATTGAAGCGTTGATGGCTCATGTGCCGGCAGCGCGATTTGAACGCTGCCACCTGCTCGAGCTCACGCCTGCGGGTCTGGTGCTTGAGCTGGTGTACTTTCTGGCGGTGGATCACCCGCAGCCGCTTCAGGCCCGCCAGCAGCAGGTGAACGTCGGCATCCTTGACACCCTGGCATCGCTTGGGATCGCCATGGCCGATCACCAGCCCGTTGCGACTGTGGAGTTGCCCTGCGACGCGGGGTAGCGGGCTGGTCAGGCGGCGGCTGTCCCAGGCCTGGCAGACTTGGTCTCTGGGATCGGTTGCTGATGGCCCGTTTTGTGCTCTGGGGGACCTACTGCGAGGACGTGCTCGAGAAGCGGGCCCCCTACCGCGAGGAACATCTGGCCGGACTGCA
>CAIXOZ010000081.1 GCA_903921295.1 uncultured cyanobacterium
CAGGAGGCCTTCATGGCGGTGCTCAAGCTCAACCAGTAGGACGGAGGGCGCTCGCCATCCGTTGACCTGCTCGCTCGGTCATGGGCTGTGCAGCGGCATTTCCGGTGACCCTGTCCGGGCCGGTCCCGGCAGCGAGCCGTTCACGAACCGAGCCGGGACGGCGCTGATCGACGTCTGTACGGCAGCGGGGAATCCTGTCGTCAGGGTGTCCTCCGGGGGCATGATCGCGGTGCATCAGCAGGCTCATCGTCAAGGTTGTGGTCACGCCCGTGGCCCCGTGAGCGTTCAGGCGCTCACCCGCACGCGCGTCTGGCCGCGGCGCCGCTGGCAGGGGCAGCCCCTTGCCCTCCGGTCCATGCAGGTGCTGGCTGGATCGCGTCGCTCGGGTCTCAGCGGCGCTGGTCACGCATCGGAGCGCGGCTATCTGCTGCCGTTGGCCTGTGGCGGTTCGTTGCTGCTGTTGCTCAGCTGCCTCTCGCTGCAGAGCCTGATCTGGGGCCGTCAGCTCGACGGACGTGGTGCCTGGCAGCAGCGCCAGGCCGATGACCGTCTCGGCGCGGCGGCCCAGAGCCTGGCGCTGGCCTTCAACGCCAGCCACCACTGTCTGCTGGCGCTGCCCTCGTCGGCCTGGCCCAGTGGCGTGGCGATTCCGGCTGGTTGTCCGGCACCGGTCGATCCGGCCCCACTGTGGCTGCTGCCCCAGCCTGGGGGGGACGTACGGCTGGTGAGCTGGACGCCGCCGTCGATGCCGCAGGGATCGGTCCCGGTGGCCCCGGCCGGCCAGCTCACCCTGGCGGAAGCGCAACCGCGCGGGCCTGTGGCCGTGCAGCGCCGCTTCCGGCTGTTGCTGGCGGGGGACCCGCTCCGGGTGAACGGCGTGCAGGAGCTGGACCGATGAGCCTCACCGAAGCGATTGTGGCCAGCCTGGTCTGGACCCTGACGGCGGTGGGGGTGCTGCAGATCTGGGTGGCCAGTGGCCGTGCCTATGCAGACGCCCAGAGCGATCAACAGGCCCTGGCGGCCATTGATGCGGATCTGTTGCGCCTTGGTGCCAGGCTTCAGGCCCATCGCTCGGCGCAGCAGCCACCCATCAACGACTGCAGCGCCGCCACCGCAGCGCTGGCCGAGGCCCTGGCGGATCAACCCCTGGCACCGCTGCCGGGTCTGAACCGCCGGCTTGATCTGGCGCCTGCCAGCCTCTGGGTGATCTACAGCTTCAGCCAGGGGGAGCGCCTGCAGGAGCGGCGCCGCTGGCTGGCCCCGGAGGCGCTGGGCCTCTGCCGGCCGGAACCCACCGGCCTGCAGGACACCGTGCAGGCCACTGCCTCCCCGGATGGCCGATGAAGGTCACCACGGGCAGCCTGGCGGCCTGGCGGTGTCCCAGGCCCTCGCCGGATGCGCAGGCCGGCCTCTCCCTGTTGGAGCTGCTGATCGGGCTGGCGATCACGCTGCTCCTGGGGATGCTTGTCCTGCAGAGCAACACCGAGCCGATGGCCCGCCAGGCGGTGGAGGGTGCGGCGCGGCGTCTGGCCCAGGGGGTGCAGCTGGGCCGCACCGAATCCCGGCGTCTTGGGGCCCCGTGTGCGCTGTCGCTCAGCGATGCGGGCTGGGTGGCGCCTGCCGATCCCGTGTTGCCGGCCTGTGGCCGGGCCCTGGGGGCGCTGCGGGAACCCCTGGGGCGCGAGGTGCAGCTGCTCCACAACGTTCCTGCCGTGGTGCGTTTCAGCAGCCGCGGCCTGGTGATCGATGGCGGCACGGTCGTGATCAGCGCCGCGGGCACGAGCCTCCGTCGCTGCCTGGTGATGGCCCTGCCCCTGGGGTTGGTGCGGCTCGGACGTTATGGCGGCGATCTCGATCAACCGCTGGACAGCAACGCCTGCCGCCCGGACCCCTCGCTCTGAACCGCCGCTCCGCCCTGCCTTGCCCTTGTCGTTGTCTTTTCGCTGTCCTTGTTCTTGCCTGGCTCCTCCCATGACCCTCTCCTCACGCCTGCTCCGTTATCGCTGTCTGGGGCTGAGCCGCTGCCAGCCTTGCCGCTCCTGCCGGCGGCGGCGCTGTCGATCGCGGACACCGGCTGACCCGGTGGCGGGGTTCTCGCTGCTGGATGTCCTGCTGGCCGCCTGCCTCGGTTCGGTGCTGGCGATGGGGGTGCTTCAGGGCCTGCTGGCCGATCTGCGGATCAGCCAACGGCTGAGCCGTCAGATCCATGAGCGTCAGAACCAGCTCCGTCTTTTCGATCTGCTTCGCAGCGATCTGAGCCTGGCCACCGCTGTCAGTGCCCAGCCGGAGATGGAGCGCCCCGCCTGCTCGCTTGCCGGTCGCCAGCCGGTGCTGCATCTGAGCACCGGTGGCGCGCCGATCACCTACAGCGTCGGGGCGCCACCGAGTGGGCTCTGGCGGGGTCAGGTGTTGATGCGCTGCGGGCCCGCCTATGGCCTCGATGGCAGCGTCACCAGTGAGGCGACGCCCGTCAGTCGGGTGGTGCTTGATGGCCTGCGGCCGCCCCGGGCGGCCTCCGCCGGTTGCCCGAAGCTGCTGCTCGCCGGTGAGGTGGCCCAGGAACTGAATCAATCCGGCCGCACCGGCCTGGTGGTCTGCCTGCTGGAGGGTCAGCCCCTGCTGGCCGTGGGTGTGGAACAGACCGTTCCCCAGGCCGGAGCGAACGCTTCGGAGGCGATGCTCCACCAAGAGCAGTTGCTGGCGATCGGTCTCTGAGAGGCCTGCTTTGGGTGCACGGCGTTGGCAGAGGCCTGGGGCGCCGCGGCCTGCAGGGGCCAGGGGGGGCCGGGAGGCGCTGCAAGCACCGGTTTGATCCGGGGCGTGGCTCAGAGTCTCAGGTAGGTGCCGTAATTGTTGATGCTGAGGGTACGGAGCCAGTTGGAGTCCAGGCCGATCGAAAGGCTGTGGATCGAGACCTTCTGGGCACGGTTGCTGTTGAGGTTGGTGATGCTGTTTCGGCACGTGCTTTCAAACACCGTGCTGCTCCATTCATTGCCGTAGCAGTCGCTGTTCGGCAGGTCTCCGACGACCACATAGATGGTGTCGACGGTGCTGCTCAGGACGGCCGTGCGCATTGGAGACCATGGATTGCTGGTCGCCCCCCAGGTTTCAGGATCGCCGGAGCTGAGGCTGTTGATGAAGGCGATCGCCTCGGCGCGTTGGTTGCCCGCGCCCAGCGTTGCCCAGCCCGCGCCTGAGGGCCAGCTGCGGTCGTTGCTGCCGCCGACGCTGCGCACCACGATCTGGACCTGGGTGCTGTCTGGAAGATTGATCAGCAGCTGGGTCATCTGTTGTTGGAGGAGCTGCATCCTGGTCTTCAGGCAGCTCCGTGCAGTGGAGATCCAGGCATTGCTGAGGGCATCACCTGCGTTGCCGGGATTCCAGTACTTCCGTGTTTCGTTGTTGGGATTCAGATCGCTGGCACCTGCCCAGGCGATGCAGGCGCTCATCGAGGAGGAGCCATCGAGGCTGAAGGTCAGGCCGGTGCCCCTCACCGGCAGGCCAAAGAAGCTGCAGCCCAGGCAGGTGCTGCTGGTGGTGCTGGTGGAGCTGGTGGCGGTGCTCGATTGCACCCGGGCGCTGAGATAGAGCGGGGCCTGCAGGGAGACCCCGGTGGGATCGCTGCTGGTGAAGCTGTGCTCCACCGCATCCCCGCCGCCGCTCGGATCGATCAGCTGCAGGAGTCGGTGGTCGCTGTCGGTGCGAAAGCGGAAGGCCGGTTGGCGGGCGCTGCGCCCTGGACTGGTGTTGTCGCTGCCGAGGGTGTGGCTCAGCCCGGCGAGCACCCCGGGCAGGTCGCTGGCGTTGCCATCGGCATCGAGGCCTGGCGAGGCACAGCGGCTGCGGCCATCGCCGCAGGGCATCGGCGCGATCCCCTCGATCACCGTGCTCAGCACCGGGCTGGTGTTGCCGCCGATCGGCGGTCCGCAGCGGCGCAGGGCATAGCTGGTGCCGTTGCCACCGATGCTGAGGCCATAGATCGCCGGTACGGTGCTGGTGTCTGAACGGATGGCGAACACCGGCTCGAAGGGCCGGCTGCCGCTCAGGCCAGCGCAGGCGCCGATGGCGGCGGTGTAGCTGCTGCTGTCAAGGTTGTCGCTGACGGTGCTGCTCCCCAGGCGAAACAGCAGCGCGTGACCGCGCAGCACCTCGGCGCGCAGCAGGGCGAGGCCGGTGGCGTTGCTGTCGCGTCCTGTGACCAGGGCCGTCGATCCCCGGATCGAGCGCAACTGGCTCTGCAGCGCCAGGCCGGCGCTGCCGATCACCAGGAGGGAGATGGCCGAAGCCACCAGAATTTCGCTGAGGCTGTAGCCAGCCTGTGGCCAGCCCCGTTGCTGGGGTGCCAGCCAGGGCCGTACGGCCAGCCAAGGCTCTGGTGCCGCCGGCCATCGTCGCTGCGCCTGGGCCATGGGGAGGGGGCGGCCCTTGCCAACGTCAGGGTGAGCACAGGATGCATCGTAAGAGTGTTGCGCCGGCTGACTCCGCCGGGGCGGGGGTGGAGGCGGGCTGCCCATCAGCGATTGCGTCGGCAGGTGCCGCCCACCCAGGTGCCCTGCATCACGGCGGCGGTGATCGGTTCCATCCGCAGGCAGCGCTCGAAATCGCCGCTCTGCGCGCTTCGATTGGCCCGGATCCGCAGCATCAGGGGCTGATCGCCTGCGGTGTTCAGGCCCCCGAAGGCCGTGATCGTGAAAGTGGTGGGCTGGATGGTCACCAAAACATCGCTGTCATCGGGCGCCCGCAGGGGGGGTGAGAGCCTGGGCCGGGGCGTGCCGGTCGGGAAGGCGCAGCTGGTGGCGCCGATCACCAGCCGGGTGCCGATCAGATCGGCACTGGCGCTGAGGCTTCCATTGCTGCTCGGCAGGGACCAGCTGTAGTCGCAGCTCGTCTGGTAAGTGAGGCTCTGGCGTCTGAGGCTGTTCAATGCCCCCTCCAGGCGGCTGGTCAACGCATCGACGCGGCTCTGCTCGATCGTCGGGCGCAGGTTCAGGGCCAGGGAGCCGGTGGCCAGGATCAGGATCGCCGCCACCACCACCAGCTCGGTGAGGGTGACGCCTGCGTCGCTGGGCTCTGGGCCCCGCTCGGTGACCTGGTGGCCCCGGGCCCGCCAGGGCTGGCTGCAGCGGTACTGGCGTGGCATCAGTTGAAGGGCAACCCCAGCGAGCGTTGCAGGCAGGCGGACTGAATCGCCGGGGCGAACTCCGACACCCGTGTTTCCGTCTGGCTGTTGCCGGGCAGCTGCAGGGTGTAGGTCACCTGCAACAGGCCGTTGGCCATGGCGGCGGTCGTCCGAACCCAGGTGCCGCGGCTGCCTCCCTGGGCCGGCAGGGCGGCCTGGATGCTCTGCTGGAGGCTGTCGGCGGGATTGCTGCAGGCGACAGGCATGGCCGTGCTGGAGGCGCTCAGTTCAGCCTCGACGCTGGTCTGCTGGGTCCGGTCCAGCTGGCGGATCTGATCGAGATCGCTGGCGATCTCCGCTTCCAGCCGCTGGCGCTGGGCGCTCTGCTGCCCGCCGGCCATGGCGTTGCTGACGAGGCGGGCGCTGGCGACCAGCACGGCCAGGATCACCACCCCGGCCACCAGCACCTCCGCCAGGCTGAAGCCAGCGCTGGCTGCGGCCTGGTGGGGCAGAGGCCCGCGTCTCCGGGCGGAGCTCATGGCCATGGCTGGAAGGGATCGGTGCTGGTGCTCCGGGCCCGGAGCAGGCTCCTGCCGGCGGTGGCCGTCGCTGGGAAGGCCCAGGTGCTGCTGGCCCGCTGGATCACCGGCTCCGTGTTCACCTGGGTGCGCAGGCTCAGGCCGGCGCTGGCGCAGATTCGCTTCGCCCAGACCAGACCGCGCAGGGTGGCGGCGCCACTGAGACGGAAGGTGCCATCGGGCAGCACCACCAGGGCCGCGGGCAGGCTGTTGCCCGTGACCGTTACATAGCTCTGATCGAGGCTGGTGCTGTCATTGCAGCTGCTGGCGGTGTCGGCGGCGGTGCCGAGGATCACCAGCCGCTCCGGGGTGGTCTCCAGGCAGACGGAGGAGCTCAGATTCACGGCACAGATCTTGCCCGACTCCGCCAGATCGATCGAGCCCCGGTAGCTGCTCAGTTTCAGGATCACAGGCCTGGCCTGGGTTTCGATCAGCAGTGTCCTGGTGCGCAGCTTCAGGGTCTGGATCCAGATCTGACAGGGTCGATTGGCGCTGTTGCCCGTGCAGAGCTTGCTCTGGGCCATGCGGATGGTGCTGCCGCTGACCGTCACATCGCTGAAGTTGCAGGGCGGGCTCTGGCTGTCGTCGCATTGCCACACCCGTTCGCTGCCGGTGGTGCTGCTCTTGTCGACCACGACGTTGCTGTCAAACCAGCCCGCCCCCGGCATCGTCTGACCCACCGTCGCCCAGAGACGGTCCTGGAGGTTGGCCGAGGTGCTGCCCACACGCGCCAACAGGGAGCCGCTGTCGCAGCTGCTGGCGTTGGCGAAGCCGCTGCGGTTGGCGGTGGTGTCCTCAAGCAGAAGCTGCACCTTGCCCGGGCCGGATCCGTTACCGGCGCTGTTGAGAATCTGGCTGCCGCCGAGCTCCATCTCCCGGCCCGCCAGCACCGCCCAGTCGTCCCAGCTGCCGTTGCGGGCCACCCCGAGACTGCTGACCTCAAAGCGGCGGCTGACCAGGCGGCGGGCCAGCACCACGCCATTGCCGCCGCTTCTGGCGGTGATTCCCTCCACCGTCAGCACCCAGTCGCTTCCTGATCGGGCGTAGCTGCGCAGGGCGTAGCGGTTGCCGATCGTGCCGCCGGCATCCGTGCGCACGGCGCCGATCGGCCCGCCCTGCAGCACCGCCAGGGCGGCGGCATCGATCGGCGAGAAGCCGCACGGCTGGCTGAGCAGGGGGCGGATGACGCTGCCGCCGGCGTTCGTGGCCTCAGGCCAGGCTGAGCCCGGCAGCTCCCAGAGGTAGCGGCCGCTGGATTGGTTGAGCTGGGCTTCGATGCGGCTGAGACCGCTCAGGGCCGCGGCCTCCGCCAGATCGCGGTTGCTGGCACTGGTGCCACTGCGGCGGGTGAGCAGTTGCACCGCCAGCAGGGCTGAGGCGGCCCCGATCAGCACCACCCCGATCAGCACGGCCACCAGCAGGGCCATGCCCTGCTCGGTCGCCTGCGTGCGTTGCCGCCGCAAGAGGCCACGGGCTCGTCTCAGGTGCATGCCGGGGAGGCGGCCGGGGCACTGCCGTTGCCACGGTTCAGCAGGCTGGCGCCACTGGCGGTGTTGACGCAGGCGGCGATGTTCCAGTTGGCGCCCGCTTTGTTGCTGGTGGCCTGGATCAGGTAGGTGCTGCTGGTTGCCGTCACCGTGATCGTGTAGTCGCCGCTGGCGCTTGTGATTTCCGTGAAGCTGCTGCCGCTGGCGACGCCGCCTGGGGTGATCACCGGCGTGACCCGGCTCAGTTCGCTCCAGCCGCTTGGACCGATCAGAAATTCATCGGCGTAGGACTGAATCCCGGCCTGGATCTGACTCACCTGGGTGGCTGCATCCGTCTGGCGCCCTTTGTTGAGGCTGTTGATGTACTGCGGCACAGCGAAGGCGCTGAGGATGCCGATGATCGTGACGGTGATCAGCACCTCCGTCAGGCTGAATCCAGTGGCTTCAGCCGCAGCTCCCAGGACTGGCACCCTCCCCACGGCTGGGGTGGGCCGCTGAGGCAGGCCAGGTGTGGACGGGTGCCGTTGCCGCGTCCACCGGCTCAGCCTGGCGCCCGGGCGCTGGTTCATCAGGGGATGGAGAACGTGATCGCGCCGCTGGCGGCGGTGACGGTGATCTTGCAGGTCTTGCCGACCGCCACGGCGGTGTTGCCGCATTTCGAGCCGCTGGCCACAGCCGCTGAGGACGTATAGACGACGTCGGCCGAAGGTGCGGTGGCACTGGTGCCACCGTTGCAGCTGCCGGCTGTCCCCCCGGTGATCGTCAGTCCGCTGACGGTGACACCACTGGTGGTGATGTAGTTCGCCGGATACGGACCTTCGCTGAGGAGCGCGGCGGCACATTCCTTGGCCAGGCCAGAGCCTTCCGCGATCTGGGTGTTGAGCTTGGCCTTGTCCTTCACACCGAGGAACTGGGGCAGGGCCACGGCCGCCAGGATGCCGATGATCACGATCACCACCATCAGCTCGACCAGGGAGAAGCCCTGGCTGCCCTGCCTGTTCAGCGACTGAAGCAGCCGAAGCGTCAGCCGGTTGCTGCCGGCAACGCGCAGACGTGACATGGGCAGGGCTGGAGCCATGAACAGACCATTCTATCCCCCCTTATACCGTTCGCGTCCTGGTGTGCAAGACGACACCGGCGGTTGCTCCCTCGCAGTGGCACCCTTCGTCATGCTGGGCCCAGCGATCGAATCTGCCATGGCCCTTGCCTCTGCCGCTGGGCTGCTTGATGGGCGTCCGTTGAGTCTGTCCAGCCGATTGGCTCGGCTGGGAGCGGTGATCGTGCTCGTGTTCGCTCTGATCGCCCTGCTCACGCCTGTGCTGGTGTCACTGGGGTGGCTGAGCGATCCGAACGCCGGTCTGTCCAATCCGATCCATGCCGCCCCCGGCTGGGCCCACTGGTGCGGCACCGATCGCCTGGGTCGGGATGTCTGCAGCCGCACCCTCGCCGGCAGCGGCGTGGCGCTGCAGGTGGTGCTGGTGGCGCTGGTGCTGGCCCTGGTGCTGGGGGTGCCGCTCGGAATGATCAGCGGCTACGTGGGAGGGAGCCTCGATCGGCTGCTGGTGCTGCTGATGGACACGCTTTACACCCTGCCGGTGCTGCTCCTCTCGGTGGTCTTGGCCTTCCTGCTCGGTCGCGGTCTTCCCAATGCCACCGCGGCACTCTGCGTGGTTTACGTGCCGCAATATTTCCGCGTCGTGCGCAACCAGACCGCCCAGGTGAAGGCGGAGCTTTATGTGGAGGCCGCCCGCTCGCTCGGCGCTGGCCCGGGCTGGATTCTGCGCCGCTATCTGCTGCGCAATGTGATCACCTCGGTGCCGGTGCTGCTCACCCTCAATGCGGCGGATGCGGTGCTGGTGCTGGGCGGCCTCGGCTTTCTCGGCCTCGGCCTGCCCGAAACGGTTCCGGAATGGGGCGGGGATCTGCAGCAGGCCCTCACGGCCCTGCCCACGGGTATCTGGTGGACGGCCCTCTATCCCGGGCTGGCGATGACCCTGCTGGTGTTCGGTCTGGCGTGCCTGGGTGAGGGCCTGGAGGCCTGGCTCAGCCGCGGCGAACGCTGAACGGAGGACAGTTGGCCTGGATTTTCGGCATAGTGAGCTTCTTCTCCTCATCGCCATGAGCTGGTCGGTCAGCCTGCTGCTGCTGGGGCTCTCGGCCCTGCTCTGGCTCGGTGGCGCTGCCAGCAGTGACGATGTCTTCGGGATGCTGGCCAAGATCATCGGCACGGTTCTGGCACTTGTTGTGCTGATCTTTGGCCATCAGTTGCCGCTCGAGCTGCTCGGGTTGCTGCTGGCCATGAGCCTCCCGGCCGCCCGCACGTTCCAGAGCCGAACCCAGGGTCTCCCTGGCAGTCCCAGGCGCAAGCCCTCGCGCTGGACCGTCTTCTCCGATTGATCCCGGTGCCCCTGGGGCCTGCCCAGGCTCAGTACCTCAGGCGCACGTTGCGCGGCAGCTCCTCCAGGATCTCGCCCTCGTCTCCCAGGGCTGGATAGCGCCGCCCCTGCTCCTGGCACCAGCGGGCCACCGACGGGTAGCACCACTCGAACAGCCGCTGCTGGTAGAGGGCATCCGGCAGCCCACAGCCGCCGTCAGGTCCGGGTCCGGCCAGATCGCGCTGGCGCCGGGCCTCAAACAACAGGGTGGCCGCCGCCACCGACACATTCAGGGATTGGACCATGCCCACCATCGGGATGAACAGCGCCTGATCCACCAGGGCGGTGGCCTCCGGGCTCAGGCCCCATTTCTCAGCCCCGAGCAGAAAGGCCGTGGGGCCGGTGAAATCGCATTGTCGGTAGTCCACCGCTTCCACCCCCAGGTGGGTGCCATAGATCCGGAAGCCCCGCGCCTTCAGCGGCTGCAGCGCCGAGGTGATGTCGGGGTGGGGATGCAGGGGCACCCACTTGTGGCTGCCCTTGGCGGTGCTGTTGAAGGTGCGGGGTCGGCCCGGCAGACTGGTGACATGGGCCTCGAGCACCCCGACGGCATCGCAGCTTCGCAGGATGGCGGAAAGGTTGTGGGGCTTGTCGACCTGTTCGAGCACGACCGTCAGGTCGTCCCGTCGTTGATCGAGCACGGCCTTGATCCGCTCGAAGCGGCGGGGGAGCAGGGGCATCGGCGACGGGGCTTTGATCAGAGGGTATGGGATGCCGTGGCCCGGATCCCGGAGGGGCGATTGGCCACCTACGGCCAGATCGCTGCCGCCATCGGTGCTGCGGGCGCGGCGCGCCAGGTGGGCTGGGCCTTGCGGCGGCTGCCGTTGCCATCGCCGCTGCCCTGGCATCGGGTCGTCAATGCCCGGGGTCGCATCACGATGACCACCAGCCGCGAGGGCTCCGACTGGCTGCAGCGGCAGTTGCTGATCGCGGAGGGTATCCCGGTCGGGCTGGATGGGGTCCTGCCCCTGGAGCGCTATCTGTGGAGAAGCGTCGGTGGTCTTCGCTCTTGAGTGCTTCGTCCCTACCGCCGGTGCCATCGCGGACCCCGCCGCAGCGCTCCGCCGACGGCCGCGAGGAGGAGGGCCAGGGACTCGCGGCCCGGCGGGTGGCCTGGGCGGTGCTGCAGGCGGTGGCGGCGGGCGCCTACGCCGATGGAGCGCTCGAACGGGAGCTGCAACGGCAGCCGCTTGGCCCCCTGGATCGTGCCCTGGCCACCGAACTGGCCTACGGGGCGATCCGTCAACGCCAGCACCTCGATGGCTGGCTCGACTGGCTCGGGCGGGTGCCGGCGAGCCGTCAGCCGCCGGCCCTGCGCTGGCTGCTGCATCTGGGCCTCTATCAACTGCTCTTCACGGCCCGCGTGCCGGCGCCGGCGGCGGTGAGCACCACGGTGGAACTGGCCAAGCGGGGCGGCCTGGCCCGGCTGGCGCCGGTGGTCAATGGTCTGCTGCGTCAGGCCCTGCGCAAACGCGAGGCCGGCGAAGGCCTGCCCCTGCCAGCGGATCCCGCCCAGGCCCTGGCCCTGGCCCAGTCGCTGCCGCCCTGGCTGGCGGCGGATCTGCTGCGTTGGCGCAGCGCCACACAGGCCGAGGCCTTTGCGCGTGCCTCCAACACTCCGCCGGTGCTCGATCTGCGCGTCAATGCCCGCCGCAGTGATCCAGACGCGGTCCAGCGCGCCCTGGCGGCGGTGGGGGTACAGGCCGAGCGGCTGCCGGACCTGCCCTGGGGGCTGACCCTGCGCGGTCGCAGCGGTGATCTGCGCCAGTTGCCCGGCTATGGGGAGGGGCACTGGTGCGTGCAGGATCGCTCGGCCCAGCTGATCGCGCCGCTGCTGGAGGCCCGACCCGGCGAACGCGTGCTCGATGCCTGCGCGGCTCCTGGAGGCAAGAGCACCCATCTGGCCGAGGCGATGGACGATGTCGGGGAGATCTGGGCGGTGGATCGAGGCGCTGCCCGCCTGCAGCGGCTCGCGCGCAACGCGGAGCGTCTCGGCCTGCGCTCGATCCGGGTGCGCGTGGCTGATGCCACCCGGCTGGCGACGGAGGAGCCTGGCTGGGTGGGCTCTTTTGATCGATTGCTGCTCGATGCGCCATGCTCCGGCCTTGGCACCCTGGCCCGGCACGCGGATGCCCGCTGGCGGATCACGCCGGCGGCGATCGAGGAGCTGCAGAGGCTCCAGGCGGCCCTGCTGCAGGGGCTGGCGCCGCTGCTCAAGCCGGGCGGGCGGCTTGTCTATGCCACCTGCACCGTGCACCCGGGTGAGAACCGCGACCTGATCAGCGCCTTCCTGGACCAGCACCCAGGCTGGCGGCCGCTGCCGCTCCCACCGGCGCTGGCGTGCCGGAGTGCTGCCGATCCATGGCTGGAGCTCTGGCCCGGCGAGGGGCTTGGGGGCGATGGCTTCTTTGCCGCTGTGCTGCAGGCGCCAGCGGCCTGAAGGCTGGGCCTGCGTTCAGCGAAGGCCGCCCGTTGCCGGTGCGGGGGGGGCGTTGATCGGCGGTGGTGTCAGCATCGGTGCTCCGGAAGGAGGGGCAGACGGCGTGGTCGGCCCTGGGACCGGCCCTGCAGGGAGGGGGGAACCGCTGGCTGAGGTGGGCGGCTGACCGCCTGCGGCGGTCGGGCTGACGGGCTGGCCCTCGCCCGGGGAGGTGTCGGCGGGCCATGGCGCCTGGCCCTCGCCTGCCGGTGCCGGCGTTGCGGGGGTCTTGCTGATGGGGGGACGCTTCAGATCGGGCTTGGGCGGGAAGCGACGCACCGGCAGGTCCTTGACCACCCTGGCCATGTAGTCGCGCCAGGCCAGGGTGGCGAGAACGCTGGTGCTGTTGGTGGGTTGGTTGTTGTCGTAGCCGAGCCAGAGGCCGGTGGTGAGCTGGGGAATCGAACCGATGAACCAGAGATCGCGGCCGCCTTCGGAGGTGCCCGTTTTGCCGGCCACCGGACGATCGCCGAGGGCGGCACCGCCGCCGGTGCCACCCTGGACCACCTGCTCCAGCATCCAGATCATCGTGTCGGCGATGGCGCTGTCCACGGCGCGCCTCCCCTTGTCGCCATCGACGCGGCGGCTCCAGAGCCGTTCGCCGTTCGGTCCGTAGATCTCAACGAACGGGGTCGGCCGTACGTAGACACCACGGTTGTTGATGGCGGCGTAGGCGGCGGTCATGTCGAGAATGGTCTGCTCATAGGCGCCGACAGCCAGGGGATAAAAGGGCCCCATCTCCCGCTCCAGGCCGAGGCTGCGGGCGGTGGCGATCACCTTCTCGAACCCGAAGCGCTGCAGCAGGGCCACGGCCACGGTGTTGAGGGAGTTCTGCAGGGCCGTCGACAGTGGCACGGTGCCCAGGTAGCGGTTGCCGAAGTTCCGTGGGCAGTAGCCGGCGAAGCAGCGGGGGGCGTCGAGGACCAAATCGTCCGGCAGCATCCCTTCTTTCAGGGCTGTGAGGTAGACGAACAGCTTGAAGGTGGAGCCGGGGGAGCGCAGGGCCTGCGTGGCGCGGTTGAACTGGCTGGCTTCGAAGTTCTTGCCTCCGACCATCGCCCGTACCACGCCGGTGCCCGGTTCCATCGTCACCAGAGCTCCCTCCAGGGCGCCGCCGGTGTGCTGACGGATCACCTCCTGGCCATCGTCCTGCCAGCGCAGGTTGAGGCCGGTGCGGATCGTCAGACCGCCCACTTCGAGCTGTTCGGGCGTGAGCACCTTGGGCAGCTCCTGGGTCACCCAGGTGGTGAAGTAAGGGGCGCGACTGGTCCAGTACTTCGGCACGGACGGCCGCAGCTGCAGCGGTTCGGCGTTGGCCTCGGCCCTCTGTCGGGCGGTGATGACACCGGTGTCCTGCATCCGACGCAGCACGATCGCGCGCCGCTGCAGCGCGAGCTGCGGGTTCACCAGCGGCGAATAGATGGAGGGGGCCGGAGGCAGTCCGGCGATCAGGGCCGCTTCGCTGAGGGTGAGCTGGTCGGGGGTTTTGGAGAAATAGACCCAGGCGGCATCGGCGACGCCGTAGGCGCTCGAGCCGAGATACACCACATTCAGGTACTGCTCGAGGATCTGGCGCTTGGTCAGCTGGCGCTCGATCTTGCCGGCGAGGGCGGCCTCCCGCAGCTTGCGGATCAGGGTGCGGTCCTGGCTCAGGAAAACGGTGCGGGCCAGCTGCTGGGTGATCGTGCTCGCCCCTTCCTCCACCGATCCGTGGGTGATGTTGCGGAGGATCGCCCGACCGATGCCCTGGAGGTCGATGCCGTCGTGCTCGTAGAAGCGGCGATCCTCCGCAGCGATGAAGGCCAGGGCCACCAGGCGAGGCATCTGGCCTGCCGTGATCTTCTCGCGGGTGGCAGGCCCCAGGCTCTGGATCACCTGGCCGTCATCCGAGAGGATCGTGAGTGTGCCGGGACGGTTGTATTGCTCGATCCGGGTGGCATCCGGAAGGGTGGCGTCGAGGCCGGCCACCAGCGCGGCCTGGCCGAAGGCCGTGCCGATGCCGACGGCGGCCGCCAGCAGGCTGGACTTCAGCAGGCGGGAACGCCGCTGCTTCACATCAGGGCTGCCGATGCAGGCAGCACGGTGAGGGAGCTGTGGCCGATCGCCAGGGCGGTGACCAGCATGCCGAGCACCAGGAAGGGCTGGGCACTGGCCTGGTACTTGACGTCGAAGGCCACCGGATCCCGCAACAGCCAGATGTCCTGGAAGGTGATCTGGGGAATGATCAGCAGGACCAGCAGCACGGCGGCGATGTGCTGACCGATCAGGATCAGAACCGCCACCATCGCCAGCTGGAAGATGTCGATCATGCCGGCGCTGATCCAGCTGGCCCTGGTGATCCCGAACACCACCGGCAGGGATTGCAGGCCGAGGGCGCGGTCACCCTCGACGCTCTTGAAGTCGTTGACGACGGCGATGCCGAGACCGGCGAGGCTGTAAGCCAGTGTGAGCAGGGCCGTGGTCCAGGTGAGGTGCCCGAAGAGGGCCTGACCCGCCCACCAGGGCAGGGCGATGTAGCTGGCGCCGAGGGCGTAATTACCAAGCCAGCCGTTCTGCTTCAGTTTGAGCGGCGGTGCTGAGTAGATGAAGCTCACGAAGGAGCCCCCGAGGGCCAGCAGGAACAGCACCGGCGTGGCGTGGCCAGCCCAGAGATCGAGGCCGTAGGCCACTCCCAGGCCAGCGAGCAGCAGCACCCAGATCTGCACTTTCACCTGCCAGAGCGGAATCGCACCGGAGGGAATGGGCCGGTAGGGCTCGTTGATCGCGTCGATCTCGCGGTCGTAGTAGTCGTTGATGGTCTGGGTGTAGCCCGCCAGCAGGGGGCCGCTCATCAGCATGCAGGAGATCGAAGCGCCCACTTCCGGCAGGGTCCAGTGGAAGTTGCCGGAGGCGGCAGCACCGCAGAGCACTCCCCAGATCAGGGGAATCCACGTCACCGGTTTCATCAGCTGAAGTCGGATCTTCCAGATGTTGGAGGTGCCGCTGGCACCTTTCATGCCCAGCAGCTGGCGGGCCCCACCACCCGAGGCGGCGGTGGGATTAGGAGAATCGCTCACGCTGCGGTGATCTCGTCGTCGAAGAACCAGGTGGTGGTGCCGTTGGCCAGCTCCACCACCACGCCAATGCCTTTGCCGTCGGTCAATTTGAAGTCCTTCACGGTGCCGGTGGCATCCGCCTGCAGGGCCGCAACGAGGTCGGCGGGAATGCGGTCGCGCACCCGGGTGACCCGCACCTTCGAGCCGATGGTGATGGCAGCCTGGGACATGTCCGGCGCGACGCAAA
>CAIXOZ010000082.1 GCA_903921295.1 uncultured cyanobacterium
AAGGCCAGTTGGCCGGCCACCGACAGATTGAACCGCACGCTGTCTGTGAGCCCCCAGCTCATGCCCAGCTGACCCGCCAGGGCTCGGGCTTGGCTCGGATTGATTCCATAGGCGGCCATCTCCGAGAGCTGATTGGCGTTGGTCATCCCTGCCAGCCCCTGCAGGCCATAGAAGCTTCCGGAGAAACCCACCCGGTTCTGAAGGCTGCTGAACCCGAGGCCAGCCCTCAGATAGCCGGTGCTGAGCCAGCCATCGCGGCCGCCGCCAAACACCACTGGGGCCGAGGAGCCATTGATGAAGCCATCGTTGCGGTTGGCGCTCAAGCCGGCGAAGGCATACCAGCGGTCGCTGAGGCTGTCGTGGAAGGTCCACTCCAACTGGGCCAGATTCTGCAACTGGCGGTAGGAGAAGCTGTTGAGGATGCCTGTGGCCTCCACCAACTGCCGGCGGCTGATGCCGAAGGAATCGGTGAACGTCAGGTTGGGGCTGAGGGGGACGGTGTAGCTGATCGAGCCGATCCCGGATCCGAGTTCGGGGGTGGAGGTGCCGTCCGCTTCGCCGTAGAGCAGAAAGGTGTCACCGCGGATCGCCAGGTCGTTCTTGAGCACCGTGGCCACGGAGCGCCATTGGCCTGTACCGCCGTCGCCGTCATTGCGCAGTTCGATCAGGCCCTGCCAGGGCAGGCGTTCGGCCTCAAGCGAGAGCAGCAGCACCGCCTGGGTGGGGTCGCTGCCGAGTTTGCCGAGGTTGCCGCGGACCTGGCCGACGCCCCTCTGGTCCTTGAGAAGCAGCAGTTGTCGCTGCAGGGTTGGCAGGTGCAGGACACTGCCGATCAGGGGGCGCAGCTTGCGGCGCACCATTGCCGTCAGCTGGGGATCCGGGCAGGTGATCCTGATTTCGGCGATTCGCCCTTCCACGACTTCGAGGCCTTCGCCGGTTGGCGTGGGACTGATGAAGACGCGGCTGTTGATGTAACCATCCGCCATCAGTCGGGCCGTGAGGGCGGCGGCGCAGGCCTTGAGGCCTTCACGACCTGCCGCCACGCTTCCCTTCACCGTCGTGCAACCCCTGAGGATTTCGTCGAGTTGGGCGGGGCTGTACGGGGTGCGACCCTGAACGGAGGGAAGCGCGTCCCGGCCGCCCGGTGCCGAGGGGGCAGGGCCGGGAGTGGTCGGTGTCGATCGGGTGTCGCCTGGGGGCTCCGGTTCGCTGAGCACCGGTTTCCCGTCCGGGCGCCGGCCGGGGGGCTGCTGAAGAGGGGCTTGCTCCGGCAGCCGCGCAGGGCCCTGCTGCAACGGTGGGGCCACCAGCTGGGCCAGCAGGGGAATAGGGAGCAGCACGGATGCCCCGGATGCGCAGAGATCGTGGCGCCAGTCTCTCTGATCTGTCCAGTGCTTGCTAGCGCGAGCGTTCTGTTTGCCAGGTGGATCAGTGGGGTCCCGTTTGTCGGTTGGTTCGTGGCACCAAGGACCAGGCCGAGGTGCCGACCCTGTTGCCTGGGTGAGTGCGTTGAGGCCGAGGCGCTGCGGCTTCCTTGGGCGCGGTGTCGCCAGCCCTCCCCTTGAGGTCACCCGAATGAGGTTGTGATTCCCAGGTTGATCAGGGGATACTGAGGACAACAGAGGGTGAATTCCGTGGATTCGCCCAGGATCTGCTGTTCGTCTGACGCGGTCTCGTCCACGCTCGGTTCGTTCAGTAGCTTCCCTGCTGGTTCCTGGCCGCGTTGCGGCTGATTCGGGGGCCAGGTCAGGGCCG
>CAIXOZ010000083.1 GCA_903921295.1 uncultured cyanobacterium
AGCCCCCCACCGCCCAGAAAGGCGATCTGGCCCAGTCCCGCCATCCGGCCCCGAAGCACCTGGGGGGCCTGCACCTGAATGATCAGGTTGGTGCCCGAGAGCAGGCAGGCGGTGCCGGCGCCGATCAGGAAGGCCATCGCCAGGCCCCAGATCCTCAGGCCGCTGCTCATCATTCCGGGCTGCGCGCAGGCCACCAGCCCGATCTGGGCCAGGGACGTGATCACGGTGCTGATGCCGAGCAGCAGGCCGGGCCGCCGGGCCAGATCCCGGGCCCGGCGTTTCAGGATCAGGCCGCCTGTGATGCTGCCGGCTGCCACGACGCTCGTGAACAGTCCCAGGTCCTGGGGCGTCGGACCGATCAGTTCGCTGGCCATCAGGGGGGCCAGCCCGGGATGGAAGAAGCCCACCAGGCAGGCCAGGGCGGTGAAGCGGAGCACATGGCGCAGGTCGGGGCCGCAGTCGCGCCAGGCGGTGCCGAGGCTCCCGGAGCGGCCAGGACCACTGCGCTGTTCAGCGCTGCGGTGGGGTGCCATCAGCCAGAGCAGGCTGGCGATCGGCAGCAGGTAGGTGGCGGCATCGAGGCTCAGGGCCAGGGTCGGGTCGGTGAAGGCCATCAGCAGGCCCCCCAGGGGGGGGCCGACGAGCTTGCCGACGTTGAACACCACCGAGAAGCTGGTCAGGTAGGGCCCCAGTTGGTCCGGACTGTCCACGAGCAGGGCCACGTACTTGTTGAGGGCGGTGAGCTCGTAGGCACTGGCGGTGCCGATGCCGAGGGTGCTGAGCAGCAACAGTCCGTCCTGGAGGCTGCCGCGACTGATCGGGATCGCGATCGCGCCGAGCACGGCCGCGGCGAACAGGGCCCACTGGGCCCGGATCAGCAGCCGCTCACTGCCGATGCGATCAGCCAGCACCCCGGCCGGACCGCTGACCACCAGCGTCGGCAGGGTGAGCAGGGCGAAGTGCAGGGCCAGCAGCAGCGGATTCCCTGCCCCATCCATCAGCAGCCAGCCCTTCGCGGTGAGGCCCGCAAAGGAGCCGGCGGTGCTGACGCCGGAGGCCATCAGGAAGGTGGTGCGTTGATGGCGGGTCAGCTGCAGGCGCAGCTGGCTCAGGCGGTTGCCGAGGCGGCCGGCAGCGCCAGAGAGCGGCCGGAGCCGCCCGGACGCTCGGCTCAGCCCCTGGTCGGCTTCGGTGCGGTGGCTGCTGCCATCAACCGGGCTCAAGAGCCCGACAGGCGGGCGGCGAGGGCATCGCCCACCATCGCCTTCGCTCCCACCACTTCTCCGATCAGGTCGTAGGTGTCGGCCGCTGTGATCCGCACCGGCACCATCGTTCCCGGCGCCGCGCAGAGGCCCCCCTCACCGGGCATCACCCGCACTTCCCCATCCACCTCCGGTGCGAAGCGGGCACAGCGGCCGATCATCTCGCCGCTGCCGGGGTTCTCCTGCTCGATCAGCACATCGACGATCCGTCCCACCCAGGCGGCATTGCGTTCGGCGGCGATCGGCTGCTGCAGGGCCATCAGCCGGTCCTTGCGCTCAGCTGCCACCTCCGCCGGCACCTGATTCGCAAGCGTGGCGGCGGGGGTGCCCTCCTCCGCCGAGAAGGTGAACACGCCCACGTGATCGAAGCGCTGTTCGGTCACGAAATCGAGCAGGTGCTGGAAGTGTTCCTCGGTTTCCCCCGGGAAGCCGACGATGAAGGTGGTGCGCAGCACCGCATCGGGCAATTGCTCGCGGATACGGCGCAGCACGGCGCCGGTCACATCGGCCTGCCAGGGGCGGTTCATCGCCCGAAGCACCTCGGGATGGCTGTGCTGCAGCGGCAGATCCAGGTAGGGCAGCACGTTCGGCACCTCGCGGTAGGCCGCCAGCACCGCCTCGGTGAGGCCGGTGGGGTAGGCGTAATGCACCCGCACCCAGGGGATCTCCACCTCCCCGAGAGCCCGCAGCAGTTCGGCCAGCTGGGGCTTGCCGGCCAGATCGAGGCCGTAGTTGGTGGTGATCTGGCTGATCAGCACCAGCTCCTGCACCCCCTGGGCCGCCAGTTGCTGTGCTTCGGCGACGATGCTCTCGATCGTGCGCGAACGCTGGTCGCCGCGCAGGTGGGGAATGATGCAGAAGGCGCAGCGGTAGTCGCAGCCTTCGGCCACCTTCAGGTAGGCGATCGCCTCGCTGGTGGTGCGGTAGCGGGGCAGGTGCTCATCGGCCACGAAGGTGGGGGTGGCGCTCACCTGGTTCACCCGTTCGCCTGCCTCCACCCGCTCCAGGACCGACACGATGTGCTGGTAGTCACCGGTGCCGACGATCGCCCTCGCTTCCGGCAGGCTTTCAAGCAGTTCCTCCCGGAAGTGCTGGGCCAGGCAGCCGGCGATGATCAGTTCCTTGCCCTGTTCCGCCAGCTCCACCAGTGTCCGCACCGATTCCTCGCGGGCGTCCTGGATGAAGCTGCAGGTGTTCACCACAACAACGTTGGCGTCACTTTCATCGGCACTGACGCCGTAGCCGGCTGCTGCCAGCAGGCCCAGCATGTGCTCGGTATCCACCCGGTTCTTCTCGCAACCGAGGTGGGCAAAGGCCACGGTGGCCCTGGAACCGGCCTGGGGGCTCGTCATGGGTTAGGGGCGCCCTTTTTGCTCACCCTACCGAGAGGTCGCGACACTCCCCGGCCGGCGATCGCCAGGCTGGCCCCGACGCCGCCGACAACCATCGCTGCTGCTGCCACAATCCATGCAGTCTTTCCGACGGTGTTCCGGTGACCAGCAGCCGCCTCAGTGAACGCCTGGCCAGTGGTCGGCGCCGGCCGGAATCGGGTCGCCGCTGGGTGCGGGTGGTGATGGCGGTGCTGGCCACGATCGGCCTGATCGACACCGGCTCGATCGTGCTCAAGGAGTGGGGTCTGCTCAAGGATCTCAGCTGTGCAAACACCGGCCTCTTCGGCTGCAACGGCTGCGACAAGGTGCTGAACAGCGCCTGGGGGCAGCTTTTCGGCCAACCTCTCGCTCTCTATGGCTGGCTGGCCTATGGGGCGGTGCTGGTGCTGGCGCTTGGCCCGCTGGTGCTCAGCGGTGAGGCCCGACTGCGCCTGGCCCGGATCAGCGGCTGGGGTCTGTTTCTGATCAGCACGGCCATGGCCGTGTTCAGCCTGGTGCTGATCGGTGTGATGGTGGTGGCCCTGAAGGCCTGCTGCCCCTTCTGCATCCTCTCAGCGGTCCTGAGCCTGTCGCTGTTCGTGCTCAGCCTGCTGGCCGGCGATCTGGAGGATCCGGCCCAGACCATCTTCCTCGGGGTGATCACCGCCATGGCCGTGGCCGTGCTCGGCCTCGGCTGGGCGGCCTCCACCGGGCAGCCTCCGGCGGCCCAGTCCACCGGCAAGATCCCGGATCCAGTGCTCAGTCAGAGCTCCCCCGCCAAGCTCGCCCTGGCGGAGCATCTCAGTGCCACAGGCGCCGTGATTTACACGGCCTGGTGGTGTCCCCACTGCCATGAGCAGCAGGAACTGTTCGGCCGTCAGGCCGCCGCCAGGCTGAACGTGATCGAGTGCGCCTCCGATGGCCGCAACAGTCAGACGGCCCTGTGTGAGAAGAAGAAGATCCAGGGGTTCCCCTCCTGGGAGATCAACGGCCGCATTGATTCCGGTGTGAAGCCGTTGAAGGATCTGGCCGCTCTGAGCGGTTACACAGGTCCCCGCGACTTCTGATCTCGGCTCCGACCACCCTTGGTGGCAGGGCCCTCCTGTCGGGTCACTGCTTTTCACGGGAGAGACTGCGTTTCAACGCAGACGAAGCCTCAGCAACGTCACCCCTCGCAGCCGCGCCTTCAGAAGGCAGCGGCATCCACTGGCGGCTGATGGGAGCCTCAGCGACGGTCGGCCTGCTGTGGAACGGTCCAGGGGTGCTCTGCGTGCGCTGGTCCGACTCTCGTCAGCCGTCAGCCGTCAGCCGTCAGCCGCCACCCGGCGCACCGCGGCCGTTCGGATCGCAGGTCCGCCACCCTGCACACTATGGCGCTCCCAGAACGGTTGCCGGGCCGGGGCATCGGTGCGGTAGTGGCCGCCACGGCTCTCGCTGCGGAACAGGGCCGCCTCGAGCAGCAGGGAGGCCAGCAGCTGGCGGTGGTGCAGTTCCTGCAGGCCCTTGAACAGCGGCAGCTGTTCAGGGCTCAGCGTGAGCCTGTCGCCCGGCTGCAGCTGGTCCACCGCCCGCAGCCAGGGGTGCTGCGCCAGGCCGGAGACCTGTTGCTGCAGGCGCCTCCGACCTGCGATCAGCGGCTGGGGTCGGCGTTCCACCCCGGCCACGTCCCAGATCAGGCGGCGCAGATCGCTGATCGCTGCACTGCTGTCGTCTGTTGGCGCGGCTTCCGCAGGCAGCTGGCTGGTCCGGCCCGGACGCTGCGGAGCGTCACTCCCACCAGGTGCGTACGGCCGCAGATGCCTGAGCTGCCGCGCGAAGACCAGGCATTCCATCAGCGAGTTGCTGGCCAGGCGGTTCGCGCCGTGGACTCCGGTGCAGGCCACCTCGCCGATCGCATAGAGACCGGGCAGCGTTGTGGCTGCCTGGAGATCGGTCTGGACGCCACCCATCCAGTAGTGGGCGGCTGGGGCCACGGGAACGGGGGCCTGGCTCGGTTCGAGGCCGTAGGTGCGGCAGCGCTGCAGGATCGTCGGGAAGCGGCGTTCGAGCGCGGCGCCCACCGGCCTCAGGTCAAGCCACATCCGCGTCACGCCCTGATCGCGCATCGAGCGCACCAGGGCCCGACTGACCTGGTCCCGCGGGGCAAGATCGGCACCCGCCAGGTCCGCCACCGGGCTGCGGCCGGAGGCATCGAGCAGCCTGGCCCCCTCGCCCCGTACCGCCTCGGAGATCAGGAAATGGGGGGCGCCTTCGAGCATCAGAGCGGTGGGATGGAACTGCACGAATTCCAGATCCCGCAGCACCGCGCCCGCTTTCCAGGCCATCGCCACCCCGTCTCCGCTGGCCTGGGAGGGGTTGGTGGTGTTGGCGAACAGATGGCCGCCGCCGCCACTGGCGAGCACCACCGCGCCAGCGCGGATCCAGTGCACCTGCTGGCCTTCGAGCACCTGCAGTCCGACGCAGCGCCCGCCTTCGACCCAGAGCTGCAGGGCGCGTACGCCGCTGCGACGCTCAAGCCCGGGGCGGCGATCCACCTGCCGTTCCAGGGCCTCAACCAGGGCTCCTCCGGTGCGGTCCTGGGCATGCAGCACCCGACGGTGGCTGTGGGCGGCCTCGAGGGTGGTGCTCAGGGCTTCGCCATCGCGGTCGAAGGCCATGCCGAGGCGGAGCAACCGCTCCACACAGGCCGGCGCCTGATGCACGAGCAGGGCCACGGCATCGGCATCGCAGAGGCCTGCCCCGGCTCGCAGGGTGTCGCTGCAGTGGCTGGCAAAACTGTCATCGCTGCGGGTGACGGCCGCGATTCCTCCCTGGGCCCAGCGGCTGGCGGATCGGGGCACACTGCCCTTCTGCAGCTGCAGCACCCGTAGATCTTCCGGCAGTTCCAGCGCCGCCATCAGTCCGGCGGCACCGCCTCCGACCACCACCACGTCCCAGGGGGCACTCTTCGGTGGGGACAGCGGCTCTGCCTGCATGAATGCATCACAACGTGCAAGAAAAAAGCCGACGGGACGGCCCGACGGCTTTCAACCTGCTGGCGAATGTAATCCCTTTCAGGACAGGAGATTCAACGGTACTGACCGTCGTTGATGCGGTCGTCACCCTCGTTGAGGGAGATTGCCAGGGGGGTGACGGTGAAGCGATCGAGGTGCTCTTCGATCAGAGCTTTCTGACGTTCGGTCAGGTCGAGCTTGAGCACGTCCTCAACGCTGTTGTAAGGACCGCCGGTGACGATCTTGCCCGCCAGGGTCGGATACATGCCAGGGAATTCCTGGAAGCGGCGAACCGAGCAGTTGTTGAGGTCGATCTTGCCGGCGCGTTGGGCGATCTTGTCGTCCGCTTCGTTGCGGCGTTCGGCCGCCTGGGCGGCAGGAGCCAGCACCAGGGTGAGCAGCAGCCCGGCCAGCACCACGCCACTCATGAGCCAGGCAACCAGCCGTTTCATCGTCAAACTCCCTCTCGGTTCGGTGGGCAGGCAGAACACTGCCATTGGCGCCAACCTTACCGAGAAGTGCCCCATTCACGGCCGATCTGGCTTCAGCTTTTGCAGTTCTTCAATCGAAGCGTCCAGGTCCCGGAAGGTCACGGGGGCTTGACGGCGTTCAGATCAGTCCACTCAGCCGTGGTGCCATCAGGGCCATCACCAGGAACAAGCCATCCACAGCCAGGGTGGTGAGGAGGGCCGCAGCGGCGATCCGCTCGGTTTCGCCACGGCGCCAGAGCCAGCGGCCAGTGAGGGTGAGAAGGATGGCTGCCGTCAGAATCAGGCCGATGGGCAACGGGTGCAGCAGGCTGAGGCACGCCTCGTGCAGCAGCAGGGGAGCCTGATCAAGGCTGCCGTTGACGACGGCTGGCCAGAGTCTGATCACACCGGTGAGGGCGATCACCAGATCGGTGCAGGCAGTCCCCGCCAGGGCCCCGAGATAAAAGCCACAAGCCAGACGCCAGCGTGTGCGCCAGCCTCCCAGGGCCAGCGGCAGGGCGAAGGCTTCCATGGGGAGGTGCCAGAGGGGCTGATCGCGGAACCAGCCCCAGAAGATGGAGCCCCCAAGCCAGCTGCCCGCAAACCCAACCAGAAGCGAGCCCAGCGGCCGCCAGAAGCCGGTGCCGCGGTTCTGCAGAAGCACGCCAGCAGCCAGGAGGGGCACCGTGAACAGGGTGGCTCCCACGGGGGCATCCCGGACCCACGGTGCCTGCACGAAGACCGGCAGCGCCACCAGAAGGGCGGCGATCCAGGCCAGGCGCACCAGCCCTGGGGATTGCGCGACAGACCCGGCGTCCGGCTGAACCCCACGGCTCAGGCGATCCCGATCCAGCTCCGGCCGGGAGCTCTGGACTCCAGTCGCCCCGGTGGAACCTGCCAATGGCTGCCGCCATTCCAATGGACCGGCGACGGGTCGCTGGCCTGCAACAACCGTCGGCACAGCGTCAGCCGTGCCCGGGGGCAGGGGGAGGGTGGAGCTGACCCCGGGCAACGCTTCTGTGAAGAAAGATGCGCAACCTTAAACGGCTTTGACCCTGAGCGCGCTCGGCGGCGGCCATAAGGTGAAGCGCTGCTGAATCGCCGCGATGGCCCCCGCCCTCCTGAGCGCCTTTGCCATGGGCTCCAGTCAGGTCAACGCCTTCTTGGCAGCAGCGCCGATGGCGACAGGTTCCGTGGCGTCGGCAGCGGCCGTGGCGCCCGTGGTTCCCCTCGCGGCCGCCGCCACAGGGGCGGCGGCCGACGCTGCTTCAGTTCCCGACCTTGGCCTGCTGCAGGCCTGCTGGCAGGCGGGGGTGCTTGGCATCGTGCAGGGACTGACCGAATTCCTGCCGATCAGCAGTTCGGCCCACCTCAAGGTGGTGCCGGTGATGTTCCGCTGGGGCGATCCCGGGGTGGCCTTCACCGCCGTGATCCAGCTCGGCAGCATCGCGGCCGTGCTCGCCTATTTCCGTGAGGACCTGCGCCAGGTGGGCCGCGGCATCGCCCGGGCCGTGCGCCATGGCCAGTGGAGCGATCCCTCGGCCCGTCTCGGGGTGGCGATGGCGCTGGGAACCCTGCCGATCGTGATCGGTGGTCTGGCGATCAAGCGCTGGATCCCCGACTACGACAACTCACCGCTGCGCAGCATGACGAGCATCGCCATCGTCTCGATCGTGATGGCCCTGCTGCTGGCCCTGGCCGAGCTGGTCGGTGCACGGCGACGCACCTTTGAGACGCTTCGCCCCCGCGACGGTGTGCTGGTCGGTCTGGCCCAGGCCCTGGCTCTCGTGCCCGGGGTCTCCCGTTCCGGCAGCACGCTGACGGCGTCGTTGTTCGACGGCTGGGAGCGGGCGGCGGCGGCGCGCTTTTCCTTCCTGCTCGGCATTCCGGCGATCACCCTGGCCGGTCTGGTCGAGCTCAAGGGTGCTCTCGATGGGGGCGGGCGCTACGGCGCCATCCCGATGCTCGTGGGTGTGGTCGCGGCGGCCCTGGTCAGCTGGCTCGCGATCGCCTGGCTGCTCAGCTACCTCCAGCGTCATGGCACCTGGCTCTTTGTCGGCTACCGGCTGCTGTTCGGTGCCGTGATCCTGCTCTGGTTCCAGGGTGCCTGATCGCAGGCCACAGTGGAAGAAGCCCTGGTTTCCCTGATCCGATCCCGTGTGGAACGAACCCTCCGCTGCCCTGGCGGCTTCGCTGCCAGGCCCTGAGCGTCAGCCTGATCCGGCCGTGGTGGCCCGCGTCGAACCGGGCTCGATCGGCGAAGAGCTCGGCTTCGAGTGCGGCGATCGCCTGATCAGCATCAACGGCATCCGCCCCCGCGATCTGATTGATCTCCAGGTGCTCTGCTGCGAGGAGGACCTCACCCTCGAAGTGGAGGACGCCAAGGGTGTTCGCCACGTGGTGGAGCTTGAAAAGGATGCCGACGATGGCCTGGGTCTGGAATTCACCGAGGCGCTGTTCGATGGCCTCAAGCAATGCAACAACCATTGCCCGTTCTGCTTCATCGATCAGCAGCCCCCGGGTCGACGCCGCAGCCTCTACCTGAAGGACGACGACTACCGCCTCAGCTTTCTTTACGGCTCCTATCTCACCCTCACCAACCTGACGGCGGCCGACTGGGAGCGGATCGAGGCCCAGCGTCTTTCCCCTCTTTACGTGTCGGTGCATGCCACTGATCCGGAGCTACGCAGCCGGCTGCTGCTCAACCCCCGCGCCGGGCTGTTGATGGAGCAGCTGGCCTGGTTTGATGAGCGTGATCTCCAGATCCATGCCCAGGTCGTGGTCTGTCCAGGCCATAACGACGGCCCGGCCCTGGAGCAGACCCTGCGCGATCTGGTGCGCCACGCCGATGGTGACTGGCCAGCGGTGCTGTCGGCAGCGGTGGTGCCCGTGGGCCTGACCCGATTCCGTCCCGAGGGGGATGGGCTGGTGGCGGCGGATCGCGCCTGCGCCATCGCCGTGATCGAGCAGGTGGAGGCCCTGCAGGCGGAGTTCCGGCAGCGC
The DNA here is from genome assembly GCA_903921295.1 of uncultured cyanobacterium. Taxonomy (GTDB): domain Bacteria; phylum Cyanobacteriota; class Cyanobacteriia; order PCC-6307; family Cyanobiaceae; genus CAIXOZ01. Next base: position 9,099 of record CAIXOZ010000083.1, read on the forward strand.
TTGGGCGGCCGCTTCGCCTGGCTGTCCGATGAGTGGTATCTGCTGGCCGGACGGCCCCTGCCGCCGCGGGATGCTTATGAGGATCTCCCCCAGCAGGAGAACGGCGTCGGCAGCATCCGCGCCTTTCTGGAAGCCCTGGATGACGCCACCGCGGAGCTTCCGTCAGCGATTCGGCCGGGCCGTCGGTGCAGCTGGGTCGTCGGCGCCCTGGTGGCCGAGGCCCTGCAACCGGTCGTCGATCGTCTCAATCGGATCGAGGGCCTGGAGCTGATCCTGCACGGACTGCCCAGTCCTTACTGGGGGCAGAGCCAGGTGGTCACGGGCCTGCTCACAGGTTCCGACCTGCTCGCCGGCCTCAGTGGGGCCGATCTGGGCGATCGCCTGCTCCTGCCGGCTGTGATGTTGCGCCAGGGGGAGCCGGTGTTCCTCGACGATCTGAGCCTCACGGAGCTGGAGCAGCAACTGCCGGTGCCGATCACCCTGCTGCACGATGCGGCGGATCTGGTTCGGGCCTGTTTGGGCACATCGGTTTGAGATCCCTAGAATCCGCCCACCTCTGACTCAGGTTGTGCGCCGTTCTTTCCTCGCCCGTGCCGCCCTCGCGGGGATCGTGCTGTTTCCGGCCACCTTGCAGTCCACCGTGCAACGTTCCCAGGCGGCACCGGCGGCCGCTCCCATGGCGGAGGCTCAGGTACCGGCTGTTCAGCCCCCGGCATCAGGCTCAGGCGATCCTGTCCCTGAGGTGGTTCCCCTGGCAACCCAGGTCAAGGGAAACCGCCCCAGGTCCAATCCCGATGTCCTCGCCCCTGTCCAGAAGCAGCTGCTTCCTGGCCTGGAACGGCTGGCCAGTCCGCCCAGCCTGGCTCTGCCCACCACCCCTTCCCAGGTGCGCATCCAGGAGCTGCGTCCCCTCAGCCTGAGCGAGGTTGAGAATCTGGCCCAGGTGAACAACCCCAACCTCAAGGCGGTGGCCCTGCAGGTGGATGAAGCCCAGGCCAGCCTGCGCGCCCAGATCGCCCTCTGGTATCCGACGTTGACGCTCACGGGCACCAGCCTGCCGACTTATACATCAGGCCAGCAATACAATTCGTCCCCGGTGCTGGGCACGGCGGCGAACACGGTCACCAACCGTTGGGCCATGGCGTCGTCCCTGACAGCGCAGTGGGCCTTGATCAATCCCCAGCGCGTGCCCCAGATCGCGGCGGCCCGCGATGCCTTTGAGAAGGCGAAGAACCAGTACCTGATTGCCCTGCGGGATCTGCGTCTGCAGGCGGCTCAGGCCTATTTCGACCTCCAGTTCGCTGATGAAAGCGTGCGCATCGGCCAGGAGTCGGTGCGGGCCTCGATTGTCAGCCTCAAGGATGCCCGCGCCCGCTACCAGGCCGGTGTCGCCACCAAGCTCGAGGTCCTGCAGGCGGAAACCCAGCTCTCACGCGACCAGCAGCTGCTCACCGAGGGCCTGGCCCAGCAGGCGGTGGCCCGGCGCACCCTGGCGGCCCTGCTCGACCTCCCTCAGATCGTCACACCCACGGCCAAGGAGCCGGCCCGGGTGCTCGGCTCCTGGATTCCCAGCCTCCAGGAGAGCATCGTCGCCTCCTATGCCTTCCGGGAGGAACTCGATCAGGCCATCCTCGATATCTCCATCGCCAACAGCCAGGCCAATGCCGCCCTCGGGGCCATCCAGCCGTTCCTGAACATCGTCAACACCCTGTCGGCCAGCCGCTATTCCGGTCAGCTGCAGGTGTCTGCTGACACCGCCGCCAGCAATGGCTGGTCCGTTGATAACGCCATCGGTCTCAGCCTGTCCTGGCGCCTCTACGACGGTGGTGCCGCCAGTGCCCAGGCCCGTCAGCAGAAGCTCCTGGCCCAGGAAAATCGCTTCCGTTTCGCCAGCCGCCGCGATGCGATCCGCCAGGAGGTGGAAGAGAGTTTTTACACGCTGTTGAAGAACGATCGGAACATCAGCACCACGTCCCGTGAGGTGGTCACCTCCCGCGAAGCGCTGCGACTCACCCGCCTGCGCTTCCAGGCCGGGGTCACCACCCAGCGCGAAGTGGTCGACAGCCAGCGCGATCTCACCCAGGCCGAGGTTCGCTACGCCCAGGCTGTCACCAATTACAACAAGACCCTGGCTCAGATCCGCCGTCGCACCGGCCTTGATCGGATCGCTCTGTGCAAGCCACCCACGCTGCCGGCGGTCAAACCGTCTGAGTACGACTCGGTGAATGTGCCGGTCGAACCCACGCCGCTGGCGCCGGCCTGTGCGGCTCCCTCGATGGGACGTGCGGCCGCTGGCCTCTGATCCTGATCGGGCCCGTGCAGCGGATGGGGGCCGGCCCTGTCCCTCCCTACAGGGCTCGGATGATCCTTCAGCAAGCGTTCCATCGGCCCGCTCCTGATCCGGGATGGAAGATCGGCAGGAAGCGCGGGGGGCTGGATGGATTCCCCAGGGGTGCCCCCGGATCAGGTGGTCGAAATCACGGCCAGCCTTGATAGCGTGCACCGAGCGCATCGGCAGCCCCGGATGACAGTCGCCGCTTCCGGACGCCCGGGGCTCACCCTTGTTGCCACCCTGCGCCTTGGTCTGTTTCAGGCCTGTCTGGGTGCATTGGCTGTGATTTTCGCCGGTATTCTCAACCGCGTCATGATCACGGAACTCGCCTTGCCCGGCCTGCTGGTGGGCGGCTCCCTGGCGTTCGAACAACTGGCCGCTCTGGCCAGGCCGCTGTTCGGACAGATCTCTGATGCGAAGCCGATCGCCGGACGCCATCGCCTGCCGTATGTCTGGCTGGGCACGCTCGGATTCTGTGGGCTGGCCGCCCTTTCGGTGCCTTTGATCTTCCGGCTGCAGCAGTGGTTTCAGCTGCACCCCCCCCTCACGATCCAGGGAGGCTGTGGAGTGGCGTTGCTCTGTCTGTTTTTCGGTGGATACGGCCTGGCGGTTTCCCTCGCCACCACCCCCTATCTGGCCTTGGTGGTCGACCGCACCACCGAGGAAGAGCGTCCTCGGGCCGTTGGATTGATCTGGTTCATGCTCACGGTCGGCATCGTTCTCGGGGCCGTGGGCACGGCAATCAGCCTCCGATCCCTCGATGGCGTCAAGGATCCGGCTGTGTTGGAGCCCGTTCTCCAGGCCTTCATGGGCCGCGTGGTGCTGGTTGTTCTTGCTCTCAGCCTTGTTGCCACCTGGCGCATGGAGGCCCCCGCGTCCCAGGGGTTGCGTCGATCCAGCCGCGGCGATCGTGAGGATGCGATCGGTGCCGGTGTTGCCTGGACCCTGATTCGATCGAGCCCCCAGGTGCTGATCTTCTTCGGTTTCCTGGTGCTCTTCACCCTTGGTTTGTTCCTTCAGGATCCGATTCTTGAGAGCTATGGCGCCGAGGTGTTCGGCTTGTCGATTTCTGCCACGGCAGCGCTCAATGGCCTCTGGGGGGGAGGCACCCTTGTCGGTCTGCTGGTGGCCGGAGTGTGGATCGTGCCAAGACTGGGCAAGCTTCCCGCCGCCCGGCTGGGATGCCGCCTCGTGGTCGGCTCGCTGATCCTGCTCCTGCTGTCTGGAGTTGTGGCCCAGCCCCCCCTGCTCTGGGTGGTGATGGTTTTGTTCGGTCTCTCGGCAGGGATGGCCACCAACAGTGCGCTCTGCCTGATGCTGGATCTCACCCTTCCCGAGGTGGCTGGTACCTTCGTCGGTGTCTGGGGCCTGGCCCAGGCCCTGAGCCGTGGGTTGGGCAAGCTGATCGGTGGTGGTCTGCTCAGTCTTGGCCAGTGGCTGCATCTGCCTGAACCGCTTGGACCCTTTGCCCTGGTGATTGCCATCGAAGCGTTGATTGCCTTTTTGGCCCTGCTGTTGCTTGCCCGGGTGAACATGCAGCAGTTCCGCCAGGACACCGGCCGGTCCCTGAGCCGCGTTCTTGCCATGGAGGTCTCATGAGCAAGGACCCTGACTGGTCGACCCTCTTGCCC
>CAIXOZ010000084.1 GCA_903921295.1 uncultured cyanobacterium
GGTGCAGCTGGCGTTGGAGACGATGTCCTGACCGGCATAGGTGGTGTGGTTGACCCCCATCACGAAGATCGGGGTGGCGTCCTTGGAGGGGGCGCTCATCACGACCCTCCTGGCACCGGCATTGATGTGGGCGCGGGCCGATTCATCGGTGAGGAAGAAGCCGGTGCTCTCCAGCACGTAGTCGGCGCCGACAGCCCCCCAGTTGAGGTTGTTGGGATCGCGTTCAGCGGTGATCCGGATCGTCTTGCCGTTGACCACGAGCTGGCCGTTCTGCACGGACACCTCACCCTGGAAACGGCCATGGGTGGAGTCGTAGCGCAGCATGTACGCCAGATACTCCACATCAATCAGGTCGTTGATGCCCACGACCTCCACATCGGCCAGCGTCATCGCGCGGCGAAAGGCGAGACGACCGATGCGGCCGAAGCCATTGATGCCGATGCGGATGGTCATGGAAGGACGTGCGAGGCAAGCGATCAATCCAGACCAGATTAAGGCGACGCCCTCTTGGCCTCCGGGCTTGCGGAAGGCGCCTGCCCGGGGTCAGCGACCGGAGAGCCCCGCAGCCCGGCGGAGGAACAACGGAACCGCTGGCTCAGGGCTGGGGCCCGGAGGCGGCCGATGCCGCAACGGGCTCCGCAGCCACTGGATCAGGACCGGGCTCCAGAGCTGCGCCTCCCCCGTTCCCGGACGTGCGATCCGCCTCAGGCAACTGGGCGGCCATGGTGGTGAGCCACTCCATCAGCTGCTCGATCTGTTTCTCGATCGGCAGCACCCCGAGGCCACGGGCCAGCACCTTGGCGATGCTGCCACCGCCGGCCTGGTAGACCAGCCGCCCATGCAGATGCTGGGGCAGACCCTGGCGCAGACGTCGGAAGGCCGGCTCCTCCATCGGTGTCTCCAGGACGATGTTCGGCTTCTCGGGGCGGATGCGGGAAAAACCGCAGCGGCGGGCGATCAGCTTCAGCTCCATCAGCAGCAACAGCGACTGCACCGGTGCCGGCAGGGCGCCATAGCGGTCGATCCAGGCCGCAGCGAGCTCGAGCAGGGCCTCGCGGGTGCCGCAATCGGCGGCCGCCCGATAGGCCGCCATCTTCTCGTCGCTCTCGGTGATCCAGTCGGCGGGGATGAACGCCGTCAGGGGCAGATCGATCTGGGTGTCCTCCACCGCCGGAATCTCCTGACCCTGAATCTCGGCCAGACATTCCTGGAGCATCTCCATATACAGATCGAATCCGATCGCCTCCATCTGACCGCTCTGCTCCACCCCGAGCAGGTTGCCCACGCCGCGGATCTCCATGTCGCGCATCGCCAGCTGATAGCCGCTGCCAAGCTGGGCGAACTCCTGAATCGCCCGCAGACGCTGACGGGCAGCCTCCGAAAGCGATGCGGCCCCGGGATAGAACAGCCAGGCATGGGCCTGGATGCCGCTGCGACCGACCCGGCCCCGCAGCTGATAGAGCTGGGCGAGGCCGAAGCGGTGGGCGTCCTCGATCAGGATCGTGTTGACGCGCGGAATGTCGAGGCCGCTCTCGACGATCGTCGTGCAGAGCATGACGTCGGCCTCTCCGGCATTGAAGGCCACCATCGCGCTCTCCAGCTCCCCTTCCGGCATCTGGCCATGGGCCACGAGCAGCCGCAGGCCGGGAATCATCGTCCGCAGTTCCGCCGCCACGTCCTCGATCCCCTCCACCCGCGGCACCACGTAGAAGATCTGACCGCCCCGATCGAGCTCCTGACGGATGGCGCTGCGCACCGCCTCCTCATCCCTGGCTGCCAGATGGGTCTTGATCGGTCGGCGCAACGGTGGTGGCGTGGTGATCAGGCTCATCTCCCGCACCCCTGAAAGGCTCATGTAGAGGGTGCGCGGGATCGGTGTGGCCGAGAGGGTGAGCACGTCAACGTCGCGGCGCAGGGCCTTGATCTTTTCCTTCTGGTTGACGCCGAAGCGCTGCTCCTCATCCACCACGAGCAGGCCGAGATCACGGAAGGTGGTGCCTTTTCCAAGCAGCTGATGGGTGCCGACCACCACATCCACCACACCGGCCGCCAGGTCGTCGAGGATCGCCTTGCGCTCAGCGGTGGTGCGGAAACGGTTCAGCAACGCCACCTTGAGGGGATAGGGCGCAAAACGCTCACTGAGGGTGCGCCAGTGCTGTTGCGCCAGCACCGTGGTCGGCGCCAACATCGCGCATTGCTTACCGGCGGTGATCGCCTTGAAGATCGCCCGGATCGCCACCTCGGTCTTGCCGAATCCGACGTCGCCACAGACGAGGCGATCCATCGGCTGGGCCCGCTCCATGTCGCGTTTGACCTCGGCGATCGCCTTCACCTGATCGGGGGTCGGTTCGTAGGGGAAGGAATCCTCGAGTTCGTTCTGCCAGGGGCCATCGCCGGGGAAGGCGAACCCCGGCGCCTGATGCCGTTCGGCGTAGAGCTTCACCAGGTCGACCGCCACCTTGCGGACCGCCTTGCGGGCCCGTTCCTTCGCCTTGGCCCAGGCGGTGCCGCCCATGCGGTTCAGGTCGGGCGCCGCCTCACCGGTGGCGCGATAGCGGCCGAGACTGCCGAGCTGGTCGGCCGCCACCCGCAGCAGCCCATCGGCGTACTGCACCACCAGGTAATCGCGGGACTCGCCGCTGATCGCCAGCTTCTCGATCCGCAGGAACTGGCCGATGCCGTGGTTGCGATGCACCACGAAATCGCCGGGCCGCATCTTGTTCGGATCGACCGTGCGGCTGGCGGCACGCCGTCGCCGCCGCACGTAGCCGGAGGAGGCGAGGCTGTGCTGGCCGAAGAACTCCCGGTCGGTGATCAGCACCAGCTTCCAGGCAGGAAGCTGCAGACCCTCCAGCTCGGCCGTACCCCGGATCTTCAGCGCCACCGGGGTGTTCTGTTCGATCAGCCGCTCAATCGCCGGCGTGTCCTGGGGATTGGGCACGAAGCGGGTGATGCAGTCGTGCTCCTCCAGCAGGGCCACGGCCCGCGAAGGCTGGGCCGACAGCAGCCAGAGACGGGCGCGCTCCCTCTGATGCTCCTTGATCAGCCCCGCCAATCGACCGAACTGATTCGGATAGGCCGGCACCGGACGGCTGGCCAGGTCAAAGCTGTTCGGGTGGCGGTCGCTTTCCTGCAGCTCCTCGAGATCAAAGCCCGGGAAAGCCGCGATCCCGGCCAGAGCCTCCTGCGGATCGCGGTGCATCAGCGGCTCGAGTCGCCCGGCCAGGGTCTCGCTGTGGTGGCTGGCGGCATGGTCGACCCACTGCTGACCATGAGCCAGGCAATGGCGGCGACCATCGACGGCGATCCAGGTGGAGGGCTCGAGGTAGTCGAGCAGTGAGGCCGGCCGGCCCCAGGCGAGCCCCATCAGGCGGCGCATCCCCTCCGGCGTGCCGCCCTCGAGCAGGTGATCGAGCTGGGCCGGCTCCAGCAGGTCCTCCAGGCCGTCCGGCATCAAGGCGCGCAAGGCCTCCGCCACAAGCGGCCCGTAGCCGGTGGGGGTGAGGCGCACAAGCTCGATCGGATCGAGCGAGCGCTGGGTGGCCGGATCGAATTCCCGGAGCTTGTCGAGATCGTCGCCGAAAAACTCGAGGCGCACCGGCAGCTCGGCGCTGACGGGAAACAGATCAACGATGTCGCCACGGCGGCTCCAGGTGCCCTCCTGTTCAATCGTCGGCACACGCTCGTAACCGAGCTGACTGAGGGTGACGGCCAGCTGCTCCAGATCGACCGTGTCGCCACGGCGCAGGATCAGGCACTGCGACGCCAGCACCGCCGGTGGTGGCAGATGCGGCTGCAGAGCCCGTTCCGTGGCCACCACCGCCAGCGGCCTTGCCTGGCGACCGCCATCGCCGGCAGCGGCCCGCCGCTCCACCAGCTCACTGAGCACCTGCAACTGGCCCCAGGTGATCTCGGTGGTTGGATCAAAGGCCTCGTAGGGCGAGCCTTCACTGGTGGGATAGAGCTGGGCACTGCTCCAGCCCATCAGTTCCAGCAGCGAGGCCCAGCGACCGGCCTCCTCCAGGGTGGGCACCAGCACCAGCAGGGACCCGCCGGCCTGACGGGCCAGGGCACTGGCAATCAGGGCGCGGGCCGGACGACCGCCGCCGCTGAGGCGCAGACGATCGGGGCGGCGGCTGCGCTCGAGCACCTCCCCGGTAAGGGGCACCTGCTGCAGCTGGCGCACCAAGGCGGTGAGGGGCATCGAGACGATCGAAACGAAGGCCCCGATCTTCGCAACCGGCGGGAAGGGCCGTGAGGGGCCTTCAGGCCGGGCCCGGGCTGGCGGCCTGGATCAGCTGTTCCTCGAGCAGCATGTTGAACTGCAGCAGCTGCGGATCACTGAGGTGCTGACGGCTGGAACACTGGAAATTGAGCTCCAGGAACAGCCGGCCCTGATCCGGATCCCAGCCCAGGCGAGCGAGCAGCTCATCGCACTGCTCCAGCAGGTCGCGGCGGCGCAAGGGGAGCGGCACCAGGCCCGGATCAGCTCCGGACGCCAGCTGTGCCAGGGCCTGCAGGTAGGCCACGAGATCGCCATAGCGGGTGAGGCGGCTGCGACTTGGGTGCCCAAAGGCACGTTGCAGATAGGTGGCCTCCTGACTGCGGTCCCAGCCGAGACGTTGCACCTCCAGATCGATCCGGGCCAGGTCATCGCTCCAGTCCTCCGGATCGGGACTGGGTTCGCCGCTGGGACCGGGACCCTGGTCGAGCGCCTGGGCCCTGACCTCAGCCGCGGGGCCCTGATCAGCGGCGAGGACGGGATCGGGGCGAGCGGGAGCTGGGGCCGGAGCCTCAGGCTCGGAAGGCCCCGGTGGCCTTGCGGCGGCCTCCGGGCCGAGGGGAGTTCGCCGGCGCAGCACCGGAGCCGAAGCCTGGCTGGAACGGGCCGGCGGACCCTGGGCGTCAGCGTCGGCTGGCGATGCCGCCGGCGCAGCGGCACGGGGGGGAGAGGCGCTCCCCTCAGCCACCTGGCCGGATCGGCCCAGCCGGAGACGCAGCCGCTCTTCCGCACGGTCCTGTGCCTGCTCGGCATCGCTCGCTTCGCCCAGGGCGCTGCCCAGGCAATCACCGCCTTCCCAGGCACTGACCAGGACCACCCGGGCTCCGGCTTCGGCATGCACGAGCTGCACCTGGAGCCGCATCGAGGGCATCGGTCGGGGACGCTCTCTAGAGTGACTCTTCCTGGATCCGCTGCAGCAACGTGGAAGCGGAATCAATCGATTCTCTGACGCCCCTGATTCAGGCGGCGGATCAGTGGAGCGACGTGCTGTTGTTGCTGCCGCTGCTGGTGGGGCTCGAAGCCGTGCTGTCGGCCGACAATGCCATCGCCCTGGCCGCGATCTCCCGCCAGCTCGAGGATCCGGCCCGCCAGCGGCAGGCCTTGAACATCGGCCTGGGCCTGGCCCTGGTGCTGCGCCTGGGCCTGATTGCCGTGGCCCAGTGGGTGCTCAACTTCTGGCCCCTGCAGCTGGCGGCAGCGGCCTACCTCCTGTGGCTCTGCGGCAACCACCTGCTCAAGAGCCAGGCTGGCGAGGCGCCCGAAACCAGCGACACCTCCCTGGAGACCGAGGGTCAGGGGCGCCTCGTCCGACCACTGGGGTCGGTGGTGCTGACCCTGGCCCTCACGGATCTGGCCTTCTCCCTCGACAGCGTCGCCGCCGCCGTCGCCGTCAGCGACCGTCTGATCCTGGTGATGGCCGGCGGCCTGATCGGAGTGATCGCCCTGCGCCTGACCGCAGAACTGTTCATCCGCTGGCTGGGGATCTTCCGGCATCTGGAAAGTGCCGGCTATCTGGCCGTTGGCCTGGTGGGCATCCGTCTGCTGCTGCGGGTGGTGCTGCCCGCCGTCGAGCTGCCCGACTGGAGCCTTCTGGCGCTGGTGGCGCTGCTCTTTCTCTGGGGCTTCTCGAGCCGAAACACCCCGGCGAGCGAGGGCCCTCAGGAATCCGGTGGTCTCTAGAGAATCGTGATGCAGGTCGAACTGCGCCAGGCCGGCAGTCAGCAGCTGCTGCACAGGCTCACGGTTGAAAGCCTGGCGGAGGTGCCCCACCCGGGGCGCTGGTTCGTGAGCGACGCGGGCAGCTTTCTGGTGATGCAACGCAGCCATCGCTATCAGCTGCGCAACGGGACCTATGAGCTGGCCACCGTGGCACTGGCGGTGAAAGCGGAGACGAAGCCGGCTGATGCCCATTGGTGGAACGGGCGCTGGGTGATCGGAGATCCCAGCTGCCGCTTCAATGCCCGCACACCGTTGCTGCGCTGCGCTGTCGTGCCGGAGGGGCCCTGCGAGCGTTGCAGCCACCATGAACCGATCACCCCGTAGGGTGATTTCATCTTGCGGTTGCCGCCCTGCAACGCTCCTTGCAACCCTCCCAGGATCGCTCCCAGCCCCGTTCCCAGGAAGGCTCCCGGGAACGGACCCGGGAACGGTCCAGCGACAACGCCGTCAACGATCGATCGAGGCCCGGCCGCTCCCCGGTCGTTCGCGCTGAGTCCGGCGCCCCGGAGGGACGGCAGGAACCGCTGCCGGGTCCCATCGCCAGGGCCGAAGGCTTTGAGGGGCTCGGGCTGGGGGAACCGCTGCTGCGGGCGGTGGCGGACAAGGGCTACACGCATCCTTCGCCGATTCAGAGCCAGTGCATCCCGGCCGTGATCAGCGGCCGCGATGTGATGGCCGCCGCCCAGACGGGCACGGGCAAGACCGCCGGCTTCACCCTGCCGATGCTGGAGCGGCTGCGGCATGGCCCGCGGGCACGCAACAACGTCGTGCGCAGCCTGGTGCTCACCCCCACCCGTGAGCTCGCTGCCCAGGTGGCCGAGAGTGTGCGCGCCTATGGCCGCTACCTCGACCTGCGCTCCGAGGTGGTGTTCGGCGGGGTCAAGATCAATCCGCAGATGATGCGCCTGCGGGGCGGTGCCGATGTGCTCGTCGCCACGCCGGGACGGTTGATGGACCTGCAGCAGCAGCGGGCGATCCGCCTCGATCGGGTCGAGATCCTGGTGCTCGATGAGGCCGACCGGATGCTCGACATGGGTTTCATCCGCGACATCCGCAAAATCCTGGCCCTGTTGCCGGAGAAGCGGCAGAACCTGCTCTTTTCGGCCACGTTCTCCCCTGAGATCCGCAAACTGACGGCGGGCTTGCTGCATCAACCGCTGCAACTGCAGGCCTCCCCGGAAAACCAGGCGGCGCCCACGGTCGAGCACCTTATGCACCCCTGTGACATGGCGACCAAGGGGGATCTGCTCAGCCATCTGATCCGCAGCAACGACTGGCAGCAGGTGTTGGTGTTCTCACGCACCAAGCACGGAGCCAACCGACTCGCCGATCGCCTGGAGAAGGAGGGGCTGAAGGCCGCCGCCATCCATGGCAACAAGAGCCAGGGGGCGCGCACCCGGGCCCTGGCCGGCTTCAAGAGCGGCGAGGTGCAGGTGCTGGTGGCCACAGACATCGCCGCGCGCGGCATCGACATTCACCAGCTCCCCCATGTGGTCAATCTCGACCTGCCCAACGTCGCCGAGGACTATGTGCATCGCATCGGTCGGACCGGCCGCGCCGGTCACGCCGGCCATGCGGTGTCGCTGGTGGCCGCCGAAGAACATGAGCTGCTGCGGGCCATCGAACGCCTGATCGGCCATCCCCTTCCCCGTGAGGTGGTGCCGGGCTTCGAACCCAGGATCCTCTCCGCACCACCTCTGGATCTGAGCGGGGGCCGCAACCGTCCACCGCGCCAGGGTGGTGGCGGTGGTGGTGGCGGACGCAATCGCAACGCCGCTGGCAGCCGCAGCGGCGGCGGCGGGGGCGGCAGCGCCCGATCTGGCCCACCCAATGGGCTCCCGCGTCGCAGGACCGCCGGATGAGCCACGACGCTTTTTTCGA
>CAIXOZ010000085.1 GCA_903921295.1 uncultured cyanobacterium
GGCTCTCCGACTCCAGCACCCGCTTCAGGGCTTCGAGCTTATGGGGCGCGTTGACGGTGAGATAGCGCTGACGGATGCGGGTTGAATCGGCCTGCTTCTGGCGGATCGTGATCTCGGCCGGATTGCGCAGATGGGTGTGGGCGATCCGACGGATCTCCGAGGGCATCGTGGCGGAGAACAGCACCACCTGGCGCTGCTCAGGCAGCTGTTGCAGCACCCACTCGACGTCGTCAATGAAGCCCATGCGCAGCATTTCATCGGCCTCGTCGAGCACGAGGCTGCGCAGACCGCTCAGGTTGAGTGTGCCCTGGCGCATGTGATCCATCACCCGGCCCGGGGTGCCGACCACAATCTGGACACCACGGCGGAGCTGATGAATCTGATCGCGGAAGTCGGCGCCGCCATAGAGGGCGAGCACCCGCACCTGGGGCATCCGGGCCGCATAGGTGCTAAAGGCTTCCGCCACCTGCAGGGCCAGCTCCCGGGTCGGGGCCAGCACCAGCACCTGAGGGGTGCGTTGGTCGGGGTCGAGGGCCGCCAGCATCGGCAGGGCGAAGGCCGCTGTCTTGCCGGTGCCCGTCTGGGCCTGACCGACAAGATCACGACCGAGCAGCAGCTCGGGAATCGCCGCCTTCTGGATCGGCGACGGCGCCTCGTAACCGATCGCCGCCAGGGCCTCAAGCAGGGGCTGCTCAAAGCCGAAACAGGCGAAACCGGAAGCCGGGACCGCCTCTTCCACAACGGCCGCGGTCTGGGGATCCTGGGCAGCGGGCTCTGCGGTGCTGCCGTTCAACGCGTCGATGGAGGTGCCCGCCTCGTCGAGGCCAGGAGCTGCCAGGGCCATGGACGTCTCGGCGGCGATCGCCACAGTGGCAGTGTCAGCGGCAGGCACAGGGCTGGATTCGGTCTCCGCTGCGGCCTCCAGGCCGGGGGTGGTGGTCGAGATCAGGGCGGAAGCCTCGCCATGCGTCAGGTCCGAGGCGCTGAGCTCGACAGAGCAGCTGAAAGCGCTGCCCATGGTGGGTTGGGTCACAGAAAAGATGGGGCCTGTAAATCCTTCAACGCAGAGCGGCAGGAACCCATCGGAATCTTGGGTGAGCCGGGAAAAGAGATCTGCAAAGATCCCGCGCCGAACACCCTTGGCTGCCCTGCCCTTTATCAAAGGCTGAATCCAGATCCTAACACTTCATGACGGAGCCCTTCCAAAATCGTCAGCAAAGCGCTCGATATCCGTCTCTTCAAGCAAGGAACCCCGCTGCACCTCAATGATGGCGAGCCCATCAGCTCCCGCCGTGGCGCGATGGATCGCCCCCAGGGGAACGTCGAGGGTGGTGCCCACCCTGGCCGTCAGTTCCTGGCCATCGTTCTCCAGCAGGCCACCGCCACTGACCACCACCCAGTGCTCGCTGCGGTACCGGTGGCGCTGCAGGCTGATCCGACAACCGGGCGCAATCCACAGACGCTTGACCAGGTACTGATCGCCGCGCCCCAGCTCCTCGTACCAGCCCCAGGGTCGTTCGATGCGAACGCCGCCGGCCGCCTTGCAGCGATCCCCGCCGACCTGGACGTCGGGAGGAGGCTCCCCCTCCGCAGCACTCTGGCGGGGGTTCCGATCGATCGAGCTGGGAAGTGGGGCCACAGACCGGATCGCAGACCTCCTCCAGGATGGGCCGGAATCGGAGATTGCGGAAGCCGGCCTCGGCAGCACTGCAGGTGCAGGCCCCCGGGGCCATCCGCCGGCTCCGCCCTCAGGCCCCCGGGGTGATCAGCACCGCCCGCCGACGGGCCCGGGTCAGGGCCGTGTACAGCAGCCGGCGCTCCTCCCTGAGACCCGCCGGCAACAACACGATCACCGTATCCATTTCACTGCCCTGGGCCTTGTGGATGGTGAGGGCATGGGCAGGGCGGACATCCCCGAGCAGCGCGGCGGGGATCAGGCGCGGCGGCGCGGCTCTGACACCAGCGAAGAGCACCTGACGGCCGCCCGCGAGCACCAGCATCACGCCCAGATCGCCATTGGCCAGCTCGAGATCACTGCGGTTGCGCTCACAGAGCACCGGGGTTCCGGCGGGCCAGGCCTGGGGGCCCTGCTCCAGCGCCGGACCCAGCAGGGCGCGGTGGATGGCGTCCACCCCCCATCGGCCCTGACGCACGGGTGTCAGCACCGCCAGGTGTTCCTGGGCGGCAAGCAGGCCTGCCGCCAGATCGCCGGTGAGCAACGGTCCCGGCCCGCCGAGATCCACAGCATCGAGCTGACGGCCCAGATCCTGGGCTGATCGGGCCAGCTGGTCCGCACGCTCCCTGAGGGTGTCGCGCACCATCGGCGGCAGCGCACGAGCAGACGCCTGCTGCCATTCCAGGTTGGCCGCCGGATCGAGACGATCGAGGCCGAGGCCGGCGAGAGGATCCTCTCCCTCCTGCAGCTGTCGCAGCTGCTGCGCCACGGCCGCAATCGCGCCCTGGTTGCGGTAAGTGGTGGTCAGGGAGATCGCCGCCGCTCCCAGGTCCAGGTGGCGCCGTTGCAGCTCCTGCAGCACCGCCCCAGGCCCGACGGGCGGCAACTGGGCTGCATCGCCGGCCAGCACCAGCCGGCAGCCGTCTGGAAGCGCCTCCAGCAACGCCGCCATCAACGGCAGATCCACCATCGACATCTCGTCGACCACCAGCAGATCGAGCGGCAACGGACGGGAGCGATCACGGCCGAAACGCTCACCGCGACTCTCGAGCAACCGATGCAGGGTGGTGCAGCTCAAGCCGGCGAGGTGCTCGGACAAGGCCGGCTCCAGGCGCTGGGCACCGGCTTGAATCGCCTGGCGCAGCCGTGCCGCGGCCTTGCCGGTGGGGGCCGCCAGATGCACGCGGACCTCGGGGCGCCGGCGCAGCAGCGCCGCCAGCATCTGCACAACCGTGCTCGTCTTGCCAGTTCCAGGCCCCCCTTCCAGCAGCACCAGGGGACCCTGCAGCAGCGCCAGCACCGCCTGCTGCTGGTGCGGATCCAGGCCGGCGGCGGCGGCGGCGCTGACCGCCCGCTGGCCTTCCTCGGCCGCCACCGGCAGCGCCAGGGGAGCGCGGGCCCGATGCACCAGGGCCTCGATCACGTCCTGGCGCAACCGATGCCAACGGCGCCAGCTGAGGCGATCCTCCACGAGCACCAGCGGACCATCGTCGCGCTGGCTGAGGGGATGCTGGAGCAGACGTTGGCGGTAGCCCCCGGGCCAGAGTTCGGGATCCAGGCCATCGGGCATCGGCCCCTGGAGATCCAGGCTCACCGCCCCGGCGGCCAGGGCCTGCGTGAGCGCCTTGATCAGGGCGCCCAGGGCGACATCGACATCGGTGCCATAGAGCCGGGGGAGGCTCTCGGCCAGGGCAGCCGCCAACGCCTCCAACCAGGCCGGTGCCGGGGGGGCCTCCGGTGACTCCGCCGGGGTCGGGGGCTCGGGGGCCATGCTCACGGGGTACCCTCCTGCAGCAGGGCATCGAGGGCCAGGATCCGTTGCAGCGGCGGCTGTTCCAGCACCAGACCAGGCACCGACTCGCCGGGAACCGGGCCAGTGTCGTCCGGGGCAGCACCGGCACCCCCACCATCGCCGACGGCCCCGGGCAACCCCCTCAGGAACACGTAGCCGTAGCCGCCGAGGTGCTGCTCAGGCGCATAGCCCTCCAGGCGCCAGCGCAGGTAGCGATGCAGGGCCACCAGATACAGATGGGCCTGCAGTGGGTAGTGGTGCTCGCACATCGCCTGAACCAGGGCCTGCTGGTGGTACTGCCTGGGGGCACAGGCCACGGCCCGACCCTGGGCATCCCGTCCGCCGATCCAGTTGCTCTTCCAGTCGACCACCCACCAACGGCGCTGCCCGAAGCGATCCTCAGCGGCAAAGACCAGGTCGATCGAACCGGTGAGAAAACCGCGACTGGCCACCGGCAACGTCTCCAGGCTGTCGGCGTAGTCAATCCCAAACGCGCCACCAGGGTGGCGGCGAAACACCGCCGCCAGATCCCGGGCCCGTACCAGGTGATCGTTGCTGACTGCCAGGGGCAGATCAAACGTCATCTCCACCAATCGCTGCCGTGGGCTCAGCCCGGCCAGCCGGAAGCCGCCGAGGGCGCCGCCGAAACGGGTCAGTCGCAGGCGATCGATGGCCTGACCCACGGGCTCGGCCTGATCGGGCTCCACTCCGGCCCGCGCCAGTTCCCGCTGCACGATGCGCTGGGTCTCAAGGTGGTCGCCTGGCCGCTGAAAATCGATGCGCTCCAGGATGCGATGCAGACAGTCGCCGGCGGCGGCTCCCTTCGGAAAGCCCACCAGGGGACCGTCCTCCTCCAGGCACCGCTGTGCGACCGAAGCCGGCGCCCCGGTCAGGACAGGCAGCGAGCCCCCACCAGGGCCAGCCGGCCGGTCATTGTCGGAGCCCGCCCCTGGCTGCTCACCCTGGAACGCCTCCAGGTCATCCACCGGCAGCGCATCCCGTTCGGGAGCGGGATCGAGAGCATCAAGGGCAGCCTGGGCGTCCCGATCACGCCCCTCCTCGAGGGAGGCCGGTGCCGGCAGGGGCCCCACACGATGGGTCCAGCCGCTGTAGCTGCAGCGGCCCCAGCGCTGATCCAGGGGCCAGCCGGGGACCGCCGCACAGGTCAGCGCCAACCCATCCGACTCGGCCTGTGCCGCTTCCGGCCCGGTGGCTCCGGCGGATCTGGCAGGACCGCCCTCCGCTTCGCCCAGCGACGCGATGGTCAGGGCCAGCTCCCGGCGAGCGGCCGACTGCCTGAGGCGCTGGCGCCAGTCATCACTGGCTTCGGCCTGCTGCCCCTGGCTCCCTCGAGGTAACACCCCCTGGGGACCCAAGCCCGGGTCGGTGCCCACCAGCCAGGGCAACAGTGGATTGGCGTCCTGCTCCTTCGCCTGGGCGTAGCAGAGCACCAGCAGCACCTGGGCCCTGGTGGCCGCCACATAGGCCAGCCGCTCGCGCTCCTGCTCCTCGGCCTCGAGGTTCTGCTCAGCGGCGGCACGGCCCGGTCCCCAATGGTTGGAGAGATGCAGATCGAGACGGGGGTTGCGGCAGCCGCGAGGGATCCAGCGGGTACCGAATCCACGGGAGCGCTGGGAGGGGGCCTGCCAGAGGTAGGGACAGATCACCACCGGGTACTCGAGGCCCTTGCTGCGGTGCACGGTCACCACCGAAATGGCGGCATCCACGGCATCGCTGTTCGGCAGGTGGCCGTCGGGAGGATCGCGATCCGGATCCAATCGCATCCGCCGCAGCCAGTCGGCGGCGGCCCGCAGTCCGAGGGACTCGGCATGGATCCGCTGCTGCACCAGGGTGGCGGCCTGCTGGAGGTCGGCCAGCACCCGGCCGCGCATGGTCAGTCGGGCCAGGTCCCGGTGTTCCACCAGCTGGTTCAGGGTGCCCAACAGGCCCAGATCGGCCAGCTGTCCGGCCAGGGTCGTGAGGCGAGAGGCCAGGGCACTCCACGCCATCGCCGTGGTGGTCGCCAGGCGCTCGGCGCTCCAATCGAGCAGGGGAGAAGCCGCCAGAAGCCGTAGCCGGTTGCCATCGTCGGGCTGGGCCATGGCATCGAGAAAACGCTGCAGAACCGCAGCGCCTTCGCTGGCCATCACATCACCGGCGCTGACGAGCCGCGTCGCCAGACCACGCCGCTCCAGGGCCTGGCGTAGATCTTCCGCCTGGCGATGACGGCTGACCAGCAGGCAGAGATCCTCCGGACCCAGCGGGCGGCGCTGACCCTCCTTTTCGAGTACGAGGCGCCGATCAAGCAACGCCTGCACCCAGCCGGCCAGAGCCTCCGGCAACTCCGCCTCGATGGCGCCGCTGGCGGGCAGGGGCTCACCGGTCAGGCGATCTGCACCGTGCCAGAGCACCTGCAGGGGGGATTCGCCCGCGGGAAGGGCCAGCGAGGGCAGCCGTGAGGGTTCCGTTTCCGGACTGCTCACCTCCGGCACAGGCAGAGCAGACCGAACCAGACCTGGGGCCATCAACCGGTTGAGCTGCGCCAGCAGCGCCTTGCTGCAGCGGTGATTGACGCCAAGGCCGACGATCCCGTCACTGGCGCTGCGGGCGGTGCGGTAGGTGGCCAGCTCGCCGCCCCGGAAGCGATAGATCGCCTGCTTGGGATCACCCACCATCACCAGCAGATGCCGATCACCATCGACAAAGCTGCGCTGGAGGATCCGCCACTGGATCGGATCGGTGTCCTGAAATTCATCGATCAGGGCCACGGCATAACGCTGACCCACAGCCGCCAGCAGAGCGGCGGCCTGGGGACTGGGCGGGGGGCCATCACCATCTCCGGGATCGAGCGCCTCCAGCAGCTGCGAAACGCCGATCACCCCACGTTGCTGGCGTCGCCGCGCCAGCTCCGGCTGGGCCCAGTGGCAGAAATGGAGCAGGAGCTGTTCCGCCGGACCATCGACCACCGCCGCGATCGCCGTCATCAGGACCGGATCCGGCAGGGAGGGATCGCCGTGATCGGGGCCTTCAATCGCGCGGGCGACCTTGCAGAAACTGCCGGGATGGAAATAGCCGGCCAGGAGCTTGTCCTGCTCGAGAACCGCCAGATAACTGCCCGAGGCAGGCTGGGCGGCCAGCCAGGCAGTGAGCTGGGCGGCGCGGTCCGTGCGCGGGGAGCCGGAATAGGGAGGGGTGCTGCCCTTCACCCCGCACTCCTGACGCCAGCGCCGGGCCTGTTCCCGCAGGCTCAGCTCCAGGTCGGCGCCCCGTTCCTGCCAGAGCGCACCGAAACGGCGCCACGGCTCCAACCAGAGCGGCTCGAGCTGGTCCGCCAGGGGGCGATCGGGATCCAGGCCCGCCGGCAGGGGATCAACACCGAGGGCGGGGTCGGAATCCAGCGCCTGCAGCACCTCCGCCAGGCGCTCCACCGTCAGGCCCCTCTTCTGCAGCCCGGCCAGGAGCTCAGGCGGCAGGGCGAGCACCTGATCGTGCCAATAGTCGTGACAGAGCTCCTGGCGCAGGGTGCCGGCCTCGCTCTCGAGCGCGAGGTCCGGAGCCTGCCCCGCCTCAAGGGCCTGACGTTGCAGGGTGCGGCTGCAGAACCCATGGATGGTGGTGATGTCAGCGCTGTCCAAGTCCTCGAGCGCCAGCAGCAGCTGGGCGCGCAGACGATCACGCTGGCCGCGGTCCTTCGGCAGGCCCGCCAGCCAGCCGGCGAGGGCCTGATCACCAGGCTGAGGCGCCGTCCCGAGCTCCAGGCAGCGCAACCCCGCCTGGAGACGCCGGGCGATGCGATCCCGCAGCTCCGCGGCCGCCGCCTTGGTGAAGGTGACGACCAGCAGCTGCTGCAGACGCAGAAAGCCCTCGGGACGCGGTTCCGTGAGCAGCCGCAGAACCAGATGGGCAAGGGCAAACGTCTTGCCGGTGCCGGCACTGGCCTCCAGCAGGCGCACCCCCGGATCCAGGCCAAAGCCGTTGGCCTCGAAGGGCGGCAAGGACGGCGGCGCCGACGCCTGGAGGGGCTCAGGATCGCGGGATCGCGACGAGGACGGGCGGGTCATGGGCTGACGCTCCAGTGATCCAGCAGCGGCCCATAGCGCTCCTCAGCCAGGGCCAGGCGCGGCTCCTGGAACAACAGCCGGCCCGGCAGGGTGCTGCCGAAACAGAGGGCCTGGGCCTCCTGCTCCCGTTCACCCCGGCGCTGAAAGCCCCCTTCCCAGGCCTCGATCGCCTTGACCAGTCCGGAGCCCGGACGTTCGCGTTCGTTCTGGGCGTAGACCAGGGCGGCACCGGGCGGCAGCGGCCAGCACGACCAGCGCCACTGCTCCAGCAGGGCCTGGAGACGCTCCAGCTCAGCTTCGGCGACCTCGATCAGCGGCGGCTGCAGGGTGTCGACGATCCCGAACCGTTCGCCATCGCGCGCCACCAGCACCGCCTGCTCCGGCGTCTGACCCGCCGCCACCGACAGCAGCAGCTGCAGCCACAGTTCGAGGCGCTGACGGGACTGTGCTTTCGCGGTGTGCAGCAGCACCAGGGTCCCGCCCTGCCAGCGCAGGGAGACCTCCAGCTGGCGCCAGCGGCAACGCTCGAGACGGGGCTCTGGCGCCAGAGCCGCCAGGCACCCGTGGAGGCTGCTCCAACGCTGCTGGAGCAGCGTTGCCTCCAGCACGCCGCCGCTGCGGGCCGGCAGCAGGCCGCGGCCGCGGTTGCGATCCAGCCAGGCCTGAGCGTCGTCGTCGGCCTCAGCCGCCTGCAGGGTTGCTGCCGCCAGCGGCTGCGCCGTGACCGCGGCCAGGCGTTCGCGGAACAGCGCGCTGCGCTGCCGCTCATCGAGGCTCAGGGCCTCCAGGTCGAGACGTTCGCGGTTCCATTCCCGCGGCTGGATCCCCAGACCGGAGAGCCAGTGCTCCTGGGGATCGAGCCACCAGCGCCGCAGATCGTCGTAGGCATCCGCCACGGCCGGCGCTGAGACCGGCGCCTGCGCGGGCATCGGCCCGAAGGCGAGGGCGGAATGGCCGAAGGCGAGGTCCCGGCGATCGGCAGACTCGCACCGTTCCCGTTCGATCAGGCGGCGGGCCTCCAGAAGGCGCCGATCACAGCTCGGGGCCGGCCGCCCGGGCAAGGGCAGGAAATTACGACGTTCGAGGGGGTTGGTGGAATGCTCGACCAACAGACCCGCCATGGCCCCAGGGCCGAGCGCGGCCTCGAGCAGCTCCAGCCACTGCCGCACCGGCGTCGCCGGGGGCAAGGCATCGCCGCTGCGCGGATCCCGGCAACTCCAGGTGATCAGCAGGTGATCACGGGCCGAGAGCAACGCCTCCAGCAGCACATAACGGTCCTGATCGGCCGGCAGCGGATCACCGAGCTGACGGCTGCGCTCCAGAAGGTGGAAACCAGGCCGGGTCTGGCGACGGGGAAAGACCTCGGCATCCAGGCCCATCAGCACCACGACCCGATGGGGAATCGCCCGCATCGGCTCCAGGGCACTGATCGTCAGCGCGCCGCTGCGGTGCCCGAAACGTCCGCTGTCGACGGCCAGACGCTCTTCCAGAACCGCCGCCACCACCGGGGCCTCCAGCAGCGCCTCGGAGCCCTGGGATGCCAGCAGCCAGTCGTCGATGGCGGCGAGTAGCTCCTGGCGCTGCCAATCCCCGGACTCGGGATCAGCCCCGAGGTCATCGAGCAGCTGGCGCAGCTCCCCCCCCCAGGCCTGACAGTTCCGGGGCTGGCGCAGCCGCCGCAACCAGCGCTGCAGCCAGGTGAGCAGGTGCAGAATCCGACCGCTGTCCTCCAGTCCGGCCGCCGGAGCCTGGGGGGCACAGCCGCCGATCGCCAGACCGGGGCTCTCCGGCAGCACCAGCCCGAGCAGCAGCCGATCGATGGCCCAGCTGAGGCTGTGAGTGGGATCACCGGCGCGATCATCCGCGTCGAGCCCCCAACGGAAGCCGCAGCGTTGAAGGGTGTCGGTGATGGTCCGGCCCGCCTCGCCCTCCAGCTGAAACCGCCGTCTGAGGCCCGGGCTTTCCAGCAGGGGATCGAGGGCCGAGGCCGTGAGCCTGGAGCCGGCAAGGTTGAGCAGCCCCAGCAGGATGAAGGAGAGTCCCGCCTCGGCCTGCTGGCTGCGGTCGGTCAGGCGCCAGGGGAGCTCGACACCTGTCGCTGCAGCATCGCCGAACACTGAGGCCAGCACCGGCGCGAAGCGGTCCACCTGGGGCGTCATCACCAGGATGTCGCGCGGGGCCAGGGTGCGATCGGCCGCCAGCAGCTGCAGCACCCGATCGCGCACCACCTGAGCCTGGCGCAGATGGCCGGCGCAGGCATGGAACTCGAGCGAGCTGTCGCCGCTGGCGTGATCCAGCCGGGGCCAGGCCTGCGGATCCACCAGCTGCTGCTGGAGCTGTGCCAGCAGCGGACTGCCCAGGCCGGAGACCTGGCCATCAGGCGCGACCGGCCGATCGGCGGCCACATCGGCAGCCAGGAAGAAGAGATCGCGCTGCTGCCAGGTCCCGAGGATCACCTCACCGGTGCCCTCGAGCAGCTGCTGAAATTCCCCCCCCAGCCGGCCGAAGCGCGCCTCCAGCGGCGGCGCCCGCAGCAGCCATTCCAGATCGAGGGGCTGCTGCAGCGCCAGGGCGTCCTGGAGATCGCGACGACGATCGCTGCAGCGCTGCCAGAGATCCCGGCAGGGAGTGAGGAGATACAGATCCACCGGCTGCGCCACCGAAAGGGCCTGCAGCAACTGGATCTGCACCGGCGCCATGCTGCTGAGGCCGAACAGCACCAGGGGTTCCTCCTCCTGGCGATGGCGACGATCGCCGCTCTGCAGGAGCTCCGTGGCCTGGAGCACCTTCAGACCGAAGGGCTGAACGCCCAGGCGCCGCGCCAGCCGTAGGAACAGCAGCGGCTGCCAGCGCTGGCTGTCAGGCAGCGGCTGCCCCCAGCCATCGTGGTCATGGCCCTGGCACCAGGCCGCCACCATCGCCGGCCGGTAGAGCGTGTAATCGTCGATCGCATCGGCGATCGCCCGGGCCAGCTGCCAGGTGGCGCGATCGAGGCTGCGGCAGGGATCGTGCCCCTGCAGCCAATGACGCACGCTCAGCGCCTCCGGCTCCTGGCTCAGCGCCGGCAGCTCCTGCAGCACGGCCCAGACCAGATTCTGGGCCCGCCAGGGATCACTGGCGGTGGCTTCTTCGGAAGCGTCCTCGCCGAGGATCTCATTGACGATCCTGCGCAGGCGGGCTCCTGGGAAGGGAAAGCGCAGATGGCCGCAGATCCCGAGGCGGAGGGCCAGCTGCTCACCGAGCCAGCGGCTTGTGGGCCAGGTGTTGACCACCACCGCCACTTCCGTGAACGGGTCCGGCGGCACGGCTGCCAGGCGTTCGGCCAGGACATCGGCCAGAAATTCGGCCCGGTTGCTGCGGAAGACCGTGAACACTCAGACAGGGCCGACCGCCAGCAGACGCGGAGGGAAAAGGGCGGGATCGGGCTGCAGCGGGCGTGCACCTGCCACCTGACGCACGTCCCGTGTCTCGGGGCAGTAGGCCGTCAACGGCCCGCCGTAGCAGGCGCCGGTGTCGACGATGACGACGGAGCGATAGCGCCGCAGCGACTGATCGGGGGTGTGACCCACGATCACCTCACCGAAACGGCCGTCGTAGTGGCGCCAGAATTCCTGGCGGATGGTCAGATCGGGCTGCCAGGTGCGCAGATCAAAGCCGGCATGGGTGGCCACCCAGCCGTCTCCCCAGTAGGCAAGGGGCAGGTGCTGCAGGCGTTCCAGCCAGGCGCGGCAGCGGCTCTCCCCCAGCTGGCGCAGGGTCTCGGCATGGGAAGGGGTGAGCTCCGACCGGGGCCGGACGGAGCGCAGTGTCTGCACCAGGGCCCATTCGTGGTTGCCCATCAGCCAGGTGGCCCGTCCCTGTTGCACCAGCTCCCAGACGCGTTCCATCGCCTGCTCGATCGCCGGGCCGCGGTTGATCACATCGCCGCAGAAGATCAGATGATCGTCGGCCGGCAGACGGGCCAACAGGGCCCCAAGGGAGGCTGCGCAGCCATGGACATCGCCGATCACCCAGTGGCGTCGCGGACGCTGAGGCAAGGCCGCCAGAGGCTGGTGAGCCCCGGAAGCTCCGGACCATCCGGAAGCTCCGGAGCCTGGAGGTTGCAGAGGACCAGGGGATGCAGAAAGGCTGGGGCTGGGATCAGGGCTGCCGAAGCAGGGTCTCTCAGCCGGTTCGGACGTCATGGGGACGACGCATTGGTGCCATTCTGACGCCCCCACGGCCCGGCTGCCCAAAACAAGGCCATCAGAGGCGTGGCCGGATTGGACGCCACTGGAGAGCGCTGATACGGTTCGCTCCATCTGCGGGCCGCGGCATGGAAGCCATCGAGCAGCAGGGCGCCAGTGAACAGCCGGACGGCCCTGCCCAGAACCGAGGTGAAAGCTCGGAGCCCGAGGCCGGCGCCAGGGCGTCGAACCAGGCCGCCGCGACCAGCCCCATCGACCCGCGCAGCCTGCCGGTGGGCCAGCGCATCGGCCTGCTGGTCCGGGCCCTGAACGGAGCGAAGCGCACCAACGAAGCCCTGGCCCGCTGCCGGGATGGGGAGGAGATGCTCGATGTGCTGCTCAACGCCTCCAGCACCCTCGGGCTCGGCCTCAGCCGCGATCAGCTGGCGAACACCCCGCCGATCCGCGACTGGGTCTGGTGGAAGAACAAGGAGGCCCTGCTGACGATCGGCGACAACAAGCCCCGCTACCAACAGGACGGCGGCCAGGGCCTCAAAACGGAGAACGGTTCCGAAGAGAGGAAACGCTTCTTCGGGCTCTTCTGACGCGTCGAGGCCGGGACGTGGGGGCCAGGGCGGCCCTTCAGCCAGAGCTGCACAGGATCCTCGGGGTGCTCGACCCCGAAGGCCCGGCCCCTGCAGAGCCAGGCAAGCGCGGGGTTCGCCAGCGGCAGGTCGCCACCTGAAAAGGCACGCGCCTGGGTTCAGGCCAGGCTGGCCAGGGGATCAGCCAGCCCGAGGCTGGTGGCATCGAACCTGCCGATCGCCACGAACTCAAGCCGAAGCTTCAGGAAGGCAATGAACTTCTCGTCGGTGGAGATCACCGCGGCCGCGGGCTGGGGCACCTGGGCCGCGATGGAAGCCAGTTCAGGAGCAGCCAGGAAGGCCGGACGGCGGACCAGCCAGAAGTCGATGGCCTTGCCCTGCTCGCCGTAGTTGCGGACACGCTCCCGCAGCACCTCCTCCAGCGGTTCCTCCTCGGTGAGGAAACGCTCGCTGGCGGCCACGAAGTGATAGGTGCTGGAGGTCATGGGGTGGTGTTGCCGAAAAGGGGCTCGCGGCGGGGATTCTGAACCAGAGCCTTCATCTGGCGCACTGCCACCTCCAGGCCGACCACCAGGGCACGGGCCACGATCGTGTGCCCGATATTGAGCTCCTCCATGCCATCGATCGCTGCCACCGGCTCCACGTTCTGATAGGTGAGGCCGTGGCCGGCATTGACCCGCAGGCCGAGGCTGCGGGCGATCACGCTCGCTTCGGTGAGCCGCGCCAGCTCCAGCGGTTGCTGCGGCCAGGCCGCTTCGGCATAAGTGCCGGTGTGCAGTTCCACCCAGCGGGCGCCGGTGCGGGCACTGGCCTCGAGCTGTCGGCGATCCGGATCGACAAACAGGCTGACGCCGATGCCCGCATCCTGAAGACGCGCGACCAGACTCTGCAGAGCAGCGGCCTGGGCAGCGACATCGAGACCGCCCTCGGTGGTCACCTCCTCACGTTTCTCTGGCACCAGGGTGACCATGTCGGGCCGTAAGCGGAGGGCGATCGCCTCCATCTCCGGCGTGGCGGCCATCTCCAGGTTGAGACGGCTGCGCACCGTCTGGCGGAGCAGCTCCACATCGCGATCCTGAATGTGGCGGCGGTCTTCGCGCAGATGCACGGTGATGCCATCGGCGCCGCCGAGCTCCGCCAGAAGCACACAGGTAACCGGATCCGGCTCCACGGTGCGACGGGCCTGACGCACGGTGGCGATGTGATCGAGGTTGACCCCGAGGCTGGCCATGACAGGACACAAGCGCTGGCGCTGATCCTATGGATCGGGGCCGACCGGCCAACTGCCCGCCGGCGGGCCACGGACTTCATCGTCGCTTTTAGGTTTCAGAAATTCGGACGCTTCACAGGAGGCCAGGGGACAGGTGACCGCGCAGCTGGCTCTGGTCGGACGGCAACGGGGCCTCTGCAACGGCATCAGCCCCTGGCTGGGACCTGTGGCGATGGTGGTCACCCAGGACCTTGTCCTACCGGGCTATTTCGGACCACTGCAGGTGCGTGGTCAGGAACACCTTCCCAGCAGCGGGCCGGTATTGCTGGCGCCGACCCATCGGGCCCGCTGGGATGCGCTGATGCTCCCCTTCGGAGCCGGCCGCCGTGTCACGGGCCGGGATTGCCGGTTCATGGTCAGCAGCGACGAAATGGTGGGCCTGCAGGGCTGGTGCCTGCATCGCCTCGGATGCTTCCCCGTGGACACGCGCCGGGCCGGGCCAGGATCCCTGCGCTACGCCCTCGATCTGC
This sequence comes from uncultured cyanobacterium, assembly GCA_903921295.1. Classification (GTDB taxonomy): domain Bacteria; phylum Cyanobacteriota; class Cyanobacteriia; order PCC-6307; family Cyanobiaceae; genus CAIXOZ01. The sequence continues at coordinate 14,040 of CAIXOZ010000085.1, forward strand.
TGCACCAGGGCGAACAGCTGGTGATGTTCCCCGAAGGCCGGATCCAGCAGCGGGATGAACCCATCGGCCTCCGTCCGGGGCTGGCCCGTCTGGTGCAGCTTGCCGCTGGCCAGGGGGTTGTTGTGCCGGTGATTCCTGTCGGCATCGCCTACGGCCATGCAAGGCCCCGCTGGCGCGACCGGGCCGCCATCTGTTTCGGCGCTCCCCAGCACCTCCGCTCCGGCGATCGGGAGGCCGCCCGACGTTTCAATGCAGAGGCCGCCAGGTCGATGCAGGCAGCCGAAGAGGTGGCTCGGTCCCTGGTGGGGCGGCCGCTGCAGTGCCCGTAGAGTTCGGGTCCATTGCCCCATTGCCGTGTCACGGCCCCTCGTCGCCCTCAGCCTGACCCTGACGGCCCTGGCCGCCCCTCTGCTCGGCGCCGGTGCCGTTCGCGCTCAGACGGCGACCCCGCAGCGCACGCTCGAGACCAGCAGCTCCCCCTTCAACATCAACGCTGTCCAGGCCCTTCTGGCCAAGGGTGATGCCGCTGCAGCCGCCGGCAATCTGGCCCAGGCCAACATCGCCTATGACCAGGCCCGCGACCTCTGCCGCAAACTGGCACCCTGGTATCTGGGTCTGGCCGGTGCCTTCCGCGGACTCGACGCACGCATCCCCAGGGAGATGGACCTGAAGGGGCGCGAGGTGCTGGAACTGCAGGTGAAATCCAACATGCGCCTGGCTGCTCTTTATCGCCGCATGAATCAACCGGAAATCGCGGTTCCGCTGCTGGTGGAAGTGGTGAAGCTCGTCACCCCGGCCTCGGTGGATGGCCAGAAGGCTTACCAGAGCCTGGTTGAACTGGGGTTCGTGAGCATCCCCTACGCCGGCCCGAGCGCCGAAGGCGGCAAGTGAATCCAGGCGTTCCATCACGCCGTCGCCACCGGATCGCTTCGCGATCCAATCCCTGAAGTCACCCCGCCGCTGTTCTCCCTCTCTCCATGGTTCAACCCGATCAGGTCAAGGCCGCGATCGTTGCCGCTTTGCCCGACGCGGCGGTCAGCGTTGAAGATCTCACCGGCGGCGGTGACCACCTTCAGGTCAGCGTTGTGTCTGCCGCCTTCAACGGACTGAGCCGCGTCAGGCAGCATCAGCTCGTGTACGGAGCCCTGCGGCAGGAACTGGCCACCGAAGCCATTCATGCCCTGGCCCTGCAAACCTCCCTTCCAGCCTGATTTCCCCATCCCTCGTCATGGATTCCTCCACCCAGCAGCGCATCCAGAGCCTGATCAGCAGCAGCCCGGTCTTCGTGTTCATGAAGGGGAACAAGCTGATGCCCCAGTGCGGCTTCTCGAACAACGTCGTTCAGATTCTCAATTCGCTCGGCGTGTCGTTTGAAACCTTTGATGTGCTCTCCGACATGGAGATCCGTCAGGGCATCAAGGAGTTCTCCGACTGGCCGACCATTCCCCAGGTGTATGTGAACGGGGAATTCATCGGTGGCTCCGACATCCTGATCGAGCTCTACAACTCCGGCGAACTGCGCGAAACCCTCACGGTGGCTCTCGGCTCCTGAGCCGAGCCTCCCTCGCTGACCCTGGGCGGGGCCACAGACCGCTGATCCTCTGGGTCGGCGGCCAGACCGTGGACCTGTGTCGTGGCTCGCGCTGCCTCCTGGCAGGCCTTGGGCGTTTGATCGCCAAAGGGCGGCAGAGTCCTGAACCGCATGGGCTTCAGCCCCCCGCTGCAGTCGAGCGGAAGCCAGAGCAACGGTGTCTCTGGGAACAGCGAGGGGGTAACCACCCGATGGCCTTGTCCTCAGGAGGGCCTCTCAGTTCCGCCCGGTTTCGTAGAGGGTGCTCACATCACCGCCGGGGCCGATGAAACTCGATGGATCAAGAATCCAACGATCGACCAGCTCCTCGAGGCGCTGCTGCGCGATCGGATCGAGCACTTCCGTACGCCTGAGGGCATGGAGGTAGCCATCCGCGTAGAGGCGCAGCTCGGAGGGGCCGTGGTAACGACTGGCCAGATCCTGGCAGGCGTCACACACCGACTGGAAATGGCGGATGGCGGTGGGATCCTGAAGGCTGGTCATGGCCGGAAGTGAGGCAGGAGGCGCGGCTCGGGCATCGAGCGGTCAGGGGAGTGACTGCCGATGGTCGGAGACGGAGTGGACCGTCCCTGGGCCGGAGACGGCAGGTGGAGGGGAAGAAACGACCGAACGGATCGGTGAGGGGACAGATGGAAAGGCATCGCCCGATACCGGCTTCCATCATGAATGCTCGTTAGCGTAGGAACAATTGCCCGATCGAGTGGATCTCCCCCCGAGCCCTTCCATGATCAACAGCGGCTCCGGTGCATCAGCCCTGCCGAAAAGGGTGCTGGTGGTGGAGCCCCACCCGACCCTGCGCACCGTTCTTGCCCAACGGCTGCGCCAGGATGGCCACCTGGCTGCCGCTGTTGCCACCGCCCGCGAAGCGCTGGAGCTCTGCGACGAGCAGGCTCCCGATCTGCTCGTGAGCGCCGAACTGCTGGAGGAGAGCAGCGCCCTGCGGCTCGCCGATCAGCTGCGCGCACCCGTGATGGTGCTGACGGCCCGCACCGGCTCGGAACCGGTGGTGTCCCTGCTGGATGCCGGTGCCGCCGATGTGCTCCGCAAACCCTTCGGCCTTGAGGAACTGGCCGCACGCTGCCGCACCCTGCTGCGCCGCGGACCTGGCAACGGCCTGCAGGAGCGGGTCTGCGTTGGCCCCCTGGAGGTGCAGGTGCTGCTGCGTCAGGTCACCCTCCGCGACCAGCCCGTGGAACTGAGCCCGCGCGAATTCGCCCTGCTCTGTGCTCTGCTGATGCCACCCGGAATGGTGCGCTCCCGCCAGGAACTGCTGCGGATGGCCTGGCCGCCCTTCAGCGGGGGGCCACGATCCGTGGACACCCAGGTGCTGACCCTGCGCCGAAAGCTCGAACAGGCGGGCCTCGGCGAGGGGGGAGGCATCGAAACGGTGCGTCAGCAGGGCTATCGCTTCAGCCTCGACACCCTGCCGGAATCACCGGAAGTGGCGGCCCCCCCGCCCCAGGCCCTGTTGGGATTGGGGTGAGGGCTGTTCAGGCAAGCGGCGACCAGCGGCCGCTCAACTGCAGCCACCCCACGAGCAGCTCCCCTGACAACATCAACGCGCAGAGACCTGCCAGAAGTTGATAGGTCCACGGGGGAGTCAGGCGTCCGATTCCACCGGTGCAGAGGCCGGTGGCGGCCTTCAACTGGGCCAGGAAACGCTCGAAATCGGTGATCCGCTGGGGCAGCAACCAGGCCTGACCGCTGCTGGTTTTCAGGTAGTACACGCGGCCACCCTGACTGGTGCCAACGGGTTGGATGGCGCTGATCTGTGTCCAGGTCAGCTGCCAGCCCTGCCGCAGGGGCAGGAAGCGGCACCACGGGGCCGGGCCCACCGCCAGCCCCTGGGCATCCCAGCGAACCTGTTCGCTGGTGATCGCCAGCACCAGCACAGCGCCGATCGGCAAGGCGATCCAGAGGGCCAGCCTCAGACCCGCCGGAGCCAGCAAGGGCAGAGGCAGAACCAGGGCCAGATACAGAGCGATCAAGGTGCCCCGGATCAAGGGCTGCATGCCATGCAGCCCAGCATCGGCCTGGGACTCAGGTCCAACCGGCACGGCAACGGCTGCCTGGATCGGCATTGGCGCGGCAGGCTCGTTCGCTGTCGGACTCATCGATCCTCGGCAGAGCCAGGCAAGGGTTCGAGCACGGTCGAGGGCCGGTAGCGACCACCGAAGACCTCGGCTTCACGACCTTTCCAGAATTCGCCGAGTCGCATCAGATCGGCATGGGCCTCCTGCACCTGCCGCAGGTAGGCGTCCGGCTCCATCGAGTCTCTGGCTTCCTTGAGCTTGGTGAGACGGAGCAGGTGCCACATCCACGGCTTGCCCAGCTCACCGCGCTGCTCCAGGTAGCGGGCCAGGTCGGCGGAACTGGGGCTTGGGCTGGGGGCGCCTGAACCGGAGCCGGAGAGACTGCTCATGCTTGGTGGCATCCGGAGCCACCATGGTATGCAGGCCGGGCTTGCTGGCGTGGCACCAGGGCTGTGATGCGCAGGCGATTGGGATCCAAGTCCCCAACTGGACCAAGCAGCCATGGTGGACCTGACGCCCTGCACCACGGCCAGAGCGAGCGTGGGGAGAAAACCGAGCGGATTCCTCAGTCGGTGTCGGCGGATCACTTCGGCCTCGGCAGTCACTGTGGCCCCCCTTCAGGGAGGCGGCCCAGGGAGGAGGCGGCCCCGGCAAGTGCGGAGCGTTGAAGCCTGAGCCGTAGGCGATAGGGGAGCCGGCAGGAGGCCTGGCCAGCAAGGGCCTGCACCGCATCTCTCCAGAATGGATCCCTATCTCTCCAGAATGGATCCCTTGACGGGGTATCGCTGACTGTTCATGCTGACGGAAGCAGGCGATTCATTACGGATGCCATTCCGACGAGGGTGGTGGTGCGCCTGCTGGCACCGTTCTCACTGAACACGCATGCCGATGGCACGACTGAGATGACAGCGCGCTTCATTGATGAGCAGAAAAGCATGTACATACGACATCAAGCCAGTCCTTAGCCGCAACGCTGGAGCCCCCCGCTTCATCCAAACCATCAGCCTGCCGCACTTCAGCAGCATCCCGCACACCGAAATCAACCGACATGAGCACATCCAATCCTTATCAAGCACAGTGGACCAAACTGATCGCCCGAGCATGGTCCGACCCCTCATTTCGAAGCCAATTTGATGCCGACCCCGCCACCATTCTGCTGGACTACGGAATTCAAAGTGTTCAGGGTCATGCCATTTCCAATTTAGCAGGAAAAATCAAAGTCACAGAACAGAGCAGCAACTGGAAGCAGAAACCCTCGTTCAACAATGGCGAACTCACCATTCCCTTCCCATCACCAGCAAAAAAATATTCCTGACAAGAAACGAATTCCTTGACCCCTATTTGCTTCCCCCATAACCATGACTCCCCCCTCCATCAGCCTCTTCATCCCTGCAGGATCATTTCAGGAGAGCCTGAGTCCAGGCACGGTCATCCAGGTCAACCTTGAAGCACAATGCACAGCCGAAAATCAGCAGTCAAACGCGTCATCACTCACCTTTAATTCGGGCGAACTTAATGGCATTGGAGACATTGCTAACAACAACGGTTCCCTGGCGCTGGAGCCCGGAAGCGGGAACCCTCAGAACACCGCGAATGCCTTTGTACCCGCCGGAAGCTATCAGAATTCAAGCTCAGACATCCAGATCACCCTTACGGCCACATGCAACAACGAGCTAGGCCAACCCATCAACTCGTCCATCACCTACACACCACAGCAGGCAGCAGAATACTCCGACATTTCTAACAATAACGGCAACTTGGAGGCCATCACGTCAAGCTCCATCAGCCTGTCCTCGCTGTCTGATTCAGACGACTCTGGTGATGACGACGATGACGATGATGGAGGGGATGGCGATGGCGGCGATGGCGATGGCGGCGATGGCGGCGCTGGCGATGGCGGCGTTGGCGATGGCGGCGATGGCGGCGGGCGCGGCGCGAGGTTTCGACCTACCGAATGAGGGATGCAGAGGTTTGCATTGTTCTCGACACTGCCGCCGTGTGTGCAATCGAAGTTCGACTCCGTGTAGACGAAGTAGCATTGTCGACCGAGGGGCAGCCCTGCGCGCCGGTGCAGTAGAGCACGTGCATATTGCAGTAGTTGGTGGAGGCGTCAAACAGAGAAGATCCTTGCGACTCAGAGCATGCGGTCATCGTGCACTGGCTTTGGTTCCCGTTGAACGTGAGCTTGAACTTATCTGTGTAATGAGGCGCCAAGCCCGTCACTCGCTGGCCGAGGATGCTGAGACATCCCGACCCGGGACAGCCCAAACTCGACAACACAGTGTAGGTGCCACCATTATGTGGGTCGACCCAGCTCGCATTGCCCTGCATTCGCGCCAAGATTTCTGTTTGGACTTGCGCGCAGTTTGAGTCGGAGAACTGGACCGAATAGCTGCACTTCGAGTGTAAGCTTGCAGGGGAGCCGGGGCAGTTCCCCGACATGTCTCTCCCCTGCTCAGTGAGCCTCCTTACAACAAGAGGCGCCGAAGATGGCGTGTGAAGGCCTGAACGGGCGCCAAGTATTGTCAC
>CAIXOZ010000086.1 GCA_903921295.1 uncultured cyanobacterium
CTTGTGTGCCTGTCCACACAGTTGCAGCTCAGTCCAGCGTTTTTTGCCGCAAACCGTCCAGTCCGACGGTGTTTCCGGCCGGCTTGGGAATAGCGTCCACTCGCATCAGCGCGAACGTTTGAGGTCGATGACCACGCTTCTCCCTGCCACCAGCTCCGATCCTCAGGCCCAGTGGCAGCGCTTTTGCTCTCTTCTCTGGCACGACGAAGCGCTCGGATTCTGGCTCGATGTCAGCCGGATGGCGATCGATCAGACCTTGATCGCATCGCTTGAGCCGAAATTTGCCAAGGCTTTTGCGGCGATGACGGCGCTCGAGGCCGGTGCCATCGCCAATGCCGATGAGCAGCGGATGGTTGGCCATTACTGGCTGCGCACACCTTCGCTCGCTCCCGATCCCGAAGCGGCTGCCCATGTGCGCGCCGAGGTCGATCGACTCGAGTCATTCGGCCTTGACGTCCTGGCGGGCCGGATCGGCGCCCCGTCGGGATCGTCGTTCACCGATGTGCTGTGGATCGGCATCGGTGGTTCCGGGCTGGGTCCGCTGCTGATGATCCGTGCCCTTCAGGAACCGAACGCCGGTCTGCCTTTCCATTTCTTCGACAATGTCGATCCCGATGGCATGCGCCGCACCCTGGCGGCCCTCGGCGATCGGCTGCGCACCACCCTGGTGATCGTGGTCAGCAAGTCGGGAGGCACCCCCGAACCCCACATCGGCATGCTGCAGGCCCGTCGGGCCGTTGAGGCGGTAGGTGGCACCTGGGCCCAGCAGGCGGTGGCGATCACGATGCTCGGCAGTCGCCTCGACCAGGAGGCCGTGGCCGGTCAATGGTTGGCCCGTTTCGACATGTTCGACTGGGTCGGCGGTCGCACCAGCATCACCAGTGCCGTCGGTCTGCTGCCGGGCGTTCTGATCGGGGCTGACATGCGTCGCTTCCTGGAGGGGGCGGCTGCCATGGATGCGGCCACCCGCGTGCCTGATGCCCTCGCCAACCCTGCGGCGCTGTTGGCGACGGCCTGGTATGCGGCCGGTGGTGGTCAGGGGCGCCGAGACATGGTGGTGCTCCCCTACCGGGACCGACTGGAGGTGTTCAGCCGCTATCTGCAGCAGCTGGTGATGGAAAGCCTCGGCAAGAAGCTCGATCGCGATGGCGCTCCTGTGCACCAGGGTCTGGCTGTGTACGGCAACAAGGGATCCACTGACCAGCACGCCTACGTGCAACAGCTGCGGGATGGCATCGACAATTTCTTCGTCACCTTCGTGGAGGTGCTCGAGGATCCAGGGGACATCCCGCCGCTTGAGGGCGAGAACCCTGGCGACTTCCTGGATGGTTTTCTGCAGGGGACCCGGACAGCGCTCACGGAAGAGGGACGCCAGAACCTCAGCATCACGATGCAGCGCCTCGACGAGCACAGCCTGGGCGCTCTGATCGCTCTGTTCGAGCGGGCTGTCGGTCTGTACGGCGAACTGGTCAATGTCAACGCCTACCACCAGCCGGGGGTGGAGGCGGGCAAGAAGGCGGCATCGGCCCTCCTCGACCTGCAGGCGCGACTCGAGGAGCGACTCGCCGATGGCCGCGAACAGACCCTGGCCCAACTCCAGGCTGAGCTCGGGCTGCCCAGCGCTGATCCCCTCTACTGGATCCTCCGTCACCTCTGCGCCAACCGGCGTCACATCAGCGCCCGCGGCAACTGGGGCCAGCCCGACAGCCTGGTGTTCCTGCACGACTGACCATCCCGCCGACCCAGCTGGTCCAGGGCAGTGGATCGTGCCCTGGGGCCAGATGGGTCCAACCCTGGGGGGCCAGGGTTCTGAACAGGACCGCTCAGGGCACGAGGTTGACCAGCTTGCCCGGCACCACGATGACCCGGCTCGGGGGCTTGCCCTCGAGCCACCTGGCCGCGATCTCGCTGGCCAGCGCCAGCTGCTCGAGGGTCGCCTTGTCGGCATCGGCGGGCACATCGAGGCTGCCGCGCACCTTGCCCTTGATCTGAATCACCAGGGGCACCGTGTCCCTGACCAGGGCGGAAGCATCGAGCCTCGGCCACAGCTGGCGATGGATGCTGCTGGTCTCCAGCGGAGAGTCGTCGCGGCGACCACCGAGGCGGGTCCAGAGTTCCTCCGCCAGATGGGGAGCGAAGGGGGCGAGCAGGATCAGCAGGGTGCGCAGGGCTTCACAGGCGACCAGGGGCCGGCTGGCCTCCAAGTGACTGGCCATGGCATTGCTGAGCTTCATCAGCTCTGACACCGCCGTGTTGAATTGATAGTCGCCGTCGAGGTCCTCACTGATGGCTTCGATCGCGGTGTGAACGGCCCGCCGCAGCTCCCGCTCCGCCTCAACCGGCTCCGCCTCGTCCGCCGTGCCGAAGGCGGCCTGCACCGCCTCCAGACTGCCGGCGCCATCGTTGAGGCTGAGGCCCCGGTCACAGGCGGCCTCAACGAGACGCCAGATCCGCTGCAGAAAGCGGAACTGTCCTTCCACATCGGCGTCATCCCACTCCAGATCCTTCTCGGGCGGAGCCTTGAAGAGGATGAACATCCGAGCGGTATCGGCGCCGTAGCGCTCGATCACCTGGGCGGGATCAACACCGTTGTACTTCGACTTCGACATCTTCTCGAAGAAGGTCTCGAGCTGTTCACCGTTGGTTGGATCACGGGGATCACTGGGATCGGCAACATCGGCCGGGGCGATGTATTTGCCTGTGACCGGGTTCTTGTAGGTGACACCCTGCACCATCCCCTGGGTCAACAGTTTCAGAAAGGGTTCATCGAAGCCGAGCAGGTCACGATCGCGCAGCACCTTGGTGAAGAAGCGGGAATAGAGCAAATGCAGGATGGCGTGCTCGATTCCGCCCACGTACTGATTCACCGGCAACCACTGATCCACCGCTTCCCTGGCAAAGGGGCGTTGGCTGTTGTGGGCGTCGCTGTAGCGCAGGTAGTACCAGCTGGAACACATGAAGGTGTCCATGGTGTCGGTCTCGCGCCTGGCCGGTTGGCCGCAGCACGGGCAGGCCACCTGCCACCAGCTTTCCAGCTGGGCCAGGGGTGAGCCGCCCTTGCCGGCCAGGGCGACGTTGCGTGGAAGTTCCACCGGCAACTGCTCCTCCGGCACCGGCACGATCCCACAGCTGTCGCAGTGAATCACCGGGATGGGACACCCCCAGTAGCGCTGTCGCGAGATCAGCCAGTCGCGAAGTCGGAACTGGACCTTGCGGCGACCCCATCCTTCGGCTTCGGCGGCTTCGGCGATCGCCTCACGGGCCTCGGTGCTGCCCAGTCCATCAAAGCGGCCGGAGTGGATCAGCACCCCGGCCTCGGTCCAGGCTCCACCTGCAAACGTGTGGTCGTCGCCGCCTTCAGGCACGATCACCTGGCGCACCGGCAGGGCGTAGTGGCGAGCGAAGGCAAAATCGCGATGGTCGTGGGCGGGAACCCCCATCACGGCGCCGGTGCCATAGTCGGCGAGAACGTAGTCGGCGATCCAGAGCGGGATCAGTTCCCCATTGGCTGGGTTGCGCACCATCGCTCCGATCGGCACCCCCCGTTTCGGTCGGTCCTCGGCGATCCGATCCTGCTCGCTCTCGCGGCTGACCAGATCACAGAACGCCTCCACAGCGACGCTCTGCTCCGTCGTGGTCAGGCTGGCCACCAGGGGATGCTCAGGCGCCAGCACCACATAGCTGGCGCCATGAATCGTGTCGGGCCGGGTGGTGAAGACGGTGATCCGTTCGCCCGTGGCCGTGCCCGTCCCATCAACGACATCGAAGATCAGTTCGGCGCCGGTGCTGCGGCCGATCCAGTTGGCCTGCATCGTGCGCACCCTCTCCGGCCATCCGTCAAGCTTCGGCAGGTCGTCGAGCAGTTGATCGGCATAGGCGGTGATCTTCAGGAACCACTGCCGCAGTTGCCGTTTTTCCACCAGGGCTCCGGAGCGCCAGGAGCGCCCTTCGCCATCCACCTGTTCGTTGGCCAGGACGGTCTGATCGACCGGGTCCCAGTTCACGGTCGCCTCTTTGCGGTAGGCCAGGCCGGCGTCCAGGAACTGCAGGAACAGCCACTGGGTCCAGCGGTAGTAATCGCTGTGGCAGGTGGCCACCTCGCGGTCCCAGTCGATCGACAGACCCAGCTGGGCCAGCTGCTGGCGCATCGAGGCGATGTTCTGATCGGTCCAGGCGGCGGGATCGGCGCCCCGTTCGATCGCGGCATTCTCCGCCGGCAGGCCGAAGGCGTCCCAGCCCATCGGGTGCAGCACCCGCCGCCCCCGCAGGCGCTGGACCCGGGCGATCACGTCCGTGATCACGTAGTTGCGCACATGGCCCATGTGCAGGTTCCCCGACGGATACGGGAACATCGACAGGGCATAGAAGGTCTCCGCAGATCCGTCAGCCTCCGGGGTGCGGTCCAGTCCAGCGTCCAGCCAGGCCTTCTGCCAGCGTCCCTCCAGGTCCCCGGGGGCATAGCGGCCATGACCGGAGCTGGGGACGGAGGACGGGGTAACGGGGGGCATCGAGGCCTCGCAGGGGGGCGTGGGCTGGCTGGACTGTCGGCCGGCCGGCGGGGCCGGGGCAGCCATCGGACGGGAGTGGCGCGATCCGGCAGGGCCGCGATCAGGCCAGGGGCTGGAACCGGAAGGACCAGGCCCGGGGGGCCACACTCCTCAGCTGGCGATGGTGCCACACCCCAGCCGTGGCCCAGGCCTCAGCTCACCACCTGAATCAGCTGCACCATCCTCCGGTTGATCAGCATCAGATGGGGGGCAGCCGTCCTCAGGGCCAGGAATTCAGGGTCCTGCCACTGGAGCACCCCCTCCAGAACATGCCCGTGGCCGAGGTCGATCCGCAGGCGGACCTGCTGGCGGATCCAGGTCTGTAACTGCCGAACCCCGGGGAGACTCGGATCAAGGGGAAGGGTCTCCATAGGATCGGAGGGTCGGTTGAGACGCGAGCGCGTGCTTCAGGTCAGCAAATACCAGGGTCTGGGAAACGATTTCCTGATGCTTGATGGCCGCCAGGCCAGCGAACCGGAATTCTGCTTCGGCCTGACCCCGGAGCGGGTCCGCCAGCTGTGTGATCGCCGCTTCGGCGTCGGCGCCGACGGCATCATCCTGGCGTTGCCTCCCCAGGCGGATGGGGAGCTGCGCATGCGGATCTTCAATGCCGATGGCACGGAGCCGGAGATGTGCGGCAACGGCATCCGCTGTCTGGCCCGCTTCCTGGCGGACAGTGACGGCGATCTCCCGGGGCGAAGCTGGCAGATCGAAACCCTCGCCGGGCGGATCGTGCCCGAACTTCAGGAGGGCGGCACGATCCGCGTCGATATGGGGGCTCCGTTCCTGGCGCCGGACACCGTTCCCACCACCCTGCCGCTCGGCCCCTCGGGCGTGCCCGAAGGCGAGCTGGAGGTGGCTGGCATGGTGTTTGCGGTCGCGGCGGCCGGGATGGGCAACCCCCACGTGGTCATTCCGGTGAATGACGTGCAGGCGGTCGATCTCGATCTCTATGGCGCCGCACTGGAGTGCCATCCGGCTTTCCCTGCGCGCACCAACGTTCATTTCGTGCAGATCCTCAGCCCTGAGCATCTGGTGATGCGGGTCTGGGAGCGTGGGGCGGGCCCGACCCTGGCCTGCGGCACCGGCGCCTGCGCCACGCTGGTGGTGGCCCATGCCCTCGGTCTGGCGGCCCGTACCGCCCGCGTCGATCTCCCCGGCGGTCCGCTGCAGATCGCCTGGGATCAACAGAGCGGCCATGTGCTGATGACCGGTCCGGCCGAGGCGGTGTTCGAGGCGGTGGTGGTGCCGGAGCTGTCGCCGGCGCCCGCGGCCGCGCCGTCGCCCGCGACAACGGTGCCTGCGCCACCAGTCCCTGTGCCCCCACCTCTTGCCGCGGCAGCGTCCCCGGCCGCCGCTCCCGCACCGGCCCCGGCGGCCACGGCCACGATCC
>CAIXOZ010000087.1 GCA_903921295.1 uncultured cyanobacterium
GCTGGAGAGTGGTGGTCATGAGAACGGAGGGGTAGCTCCCCGGAAGGAGCGGGTTAAAGAGGGCGGGCAACCGAACCGGTCGCTTCACCCCAGGCAGTGTAACGGAAGATTGCGCTGTGTGTGGTTCTTTTGAGGGGGAGGCGGCCTGCCTCACCGTGCTGCGCCAGGCCGCGTCGAAGCTGTCTTAAGGTTTGCCTTGGATTCATCGGACGGCGACGTGGTTCTGATTTGCTGGGACATGCAGGGTGAGCGCCGCCAGGAAACCGTTCCCGTCGAGCAGGCCCGCCACCGACGCGCCGATCTTGAAGCACAGGGTGCCGTCATCTATTGGAGTGAGCGCCTCCAGGGCTGCTGAGAACAGCACCGGGTGACCGCAAGGACAGTCCTGCCGTCGCGTCTCCAGGCCGGCAGCCGTTGTTCCCGCTGCTAAGAGTTCAGCAGGCTCGCCCTGATTCAATGGCTACGTTCCTCCCTGCGCCGGGGATGCCTCCAGATCGGCAGCGATCTCCAGGTGGACGCCTGGCGCTGGCGATGCTGCCCCTGCTGGGGCTGATGCTTGTGGGCTGTCAGCCCTATTCCCCGCAGGAGAGTGAACAGATCCAGCGGCTGGAGATGCGACTGCTGCAGCTGGAGCAGCGCCTGAACACGATCCAGAACGCCAACCCCGGCGATCCCTCCGCCAAGGTGCCGGTGGGTCCGATCAAGTCGGTCACCTTCCGCACCGGCACCGCCGACGACCGTCTGCGCATCTACTGGGAGAACGGCACCCGCAGCGACCTGCCCTGCACCAAGGAGCAGGCCACCTGGGTCTGCGGTTAGAGCCCGGCGGCCAGATCCAGCAGTGCCTGGCCCCAGGCGGGCTGGAAGGGCCAGGCCTCTCGGCAGGTGAGGCTGAGGGCGATCCCCTTTTCGCGGTAAGCCGCCTCATTGATGAACACCGGACAGATCGGGCCGGGCAGGCCTTCGATCGCAGCGTCGCAGACCTGGCTGCGTCCATCGCGGAGAAGGAACAGGGGATCACCGGGCTGAAGCGGCCGCCAGTCGCGATCCTGCAGCTGTGGATGCACGATCCCGACAACGGTGCCATCGGCGGCGCGCGGCAGGTCGAGGCTGCGCAGATGCCGGTGGACCACCAGGCTCCGGGGAAGGCGCACGGCCCCGCTCCGTGCCGCCGCCAGCGCCACCAGGGTTTCCTCCAGAGCCAGAAGGGTCTGGTCAACGATCTGAGCCCGGATCACTCCCTGGGCCACCGGCCCCACCTCAATCACCAGGCCGCAGGGCCAGCGTTCCACCAGGTAACCCGTCTGGGCAGGATCGCCCTCATGCAGATAGACCGGCAGCCCGAGCCGGTCCTGAAGCACAGCCGCCAGGGCCAGATCCGCCGGCCTGCGCCCGTACACCACCAGGGAATTGCCCATCGCAGCGGTGGTGCTGTGAAGATCGATCACCACCGCCGCCGGCTCCATGCCTGCGGGGCCATGCAGGGCCAGAAGCTGGCGGGCGCGGATCACCTCGCGGTCCCGGCAGGCCGGATCCTCGAGCAATGTTGTCGAAAAGGTGCGATTGAGATCACGATCGAGGTAGCGGCGACCTGCCTCCAGCGCCTCGGGATGGCCGACCACGGACCGCACCTGGAGTCCATGGTGATTCCGTTCCCCCGCACCCGCGTACGCGCCGCTCAACAGCCAGGGGGCATTGCACTCATTGCCATGGGTGCCGGCCACCAGAAGAACGATTGCGGTCATGCCGCACCACTCAGCGTTCAGGCCTGCCAGCCTGGCGCAGACAGCACTGTCGTGAGCTGCCGCGATGGCGATTCCTGCTCCGGTCGTTCGTGGCGTGCGCTGCGCCTGGCACTGGCAATGGCAGCAGCTGATGGGCGGCCTTGGTCCAGCGGATGCCGATGGCAACTACAGCCGCCCGGCCGGCGCCTTCGCCGCCCCGCCAGACCTGCCCGCGCTGGCGGATCGACAGGCCGGCCATGCCCTGATCGTCGGCCGCAGCTGCCCATGGGCCCATCGCACCTGGCTGATCTGGAGCCTGCGACGACTCGAAGGCAGCATCGCCCTGGTGATGGCAGAGCCCGACCCCAGCGGTGGCCTCTGGCGACTCTCGCCTCCCTTTCAGGGCCACACCACGCTGCGGGCGCTCTACCGCCAGGCCGGTGCAGCCAGCGGTACGCGGGCCACGGTGCCGGTGCTTCTGGGCGGCCGCAGCGGCGCTGTGCTCAGCAATGAGAGTGCGCGGCTGATGGAGCTGCTTGACCGCTGGCCGGAAGACACGGCCGCCTCCGGGGTGCGCCCTGCCTCGGACGGTGCAGCCGGCTCCCTGCAGCCAACCTCCCAGCAGCAGGAGCTGAGCCGGTGGCGCGAGCGGCTGCAGCACCAGGTCAATGACGGCGTCTACCGCTGCGGTTTCGCCCGCACCCAGGCCGCCTACGACAGGGCCGAATCGGCCCTGTTCACCAGCCTGGAAGCACTGGAAGCCACCCTCGCCGATGGCCGCCCCTGGATCCTCGGCGAGGCCCTCAGCCTGGCGGATGTGCAGCTGTTCCCGACCCTGATCCGCTGGGAACTGGTGTACGAGCCCCTGTTCGGCTGCAGCCGCCGCCCCCTCTGGCAGTTCCC
>CAIXOZ010000088.1 GCA_903921295.1 uncultured cyanobacterium
CATTGCCGCTGAATAGGAATGTGTCCTGCAGCACCACGCCAAGACGATGGCGCAGGGTGGCGGTGGGGAGTTCGCGAATGTCGATCCCATCGAGCAGGATCCGACCCTGCTGAGGTTCGTAGAGACGACAGAGCAGCCGGATCACGGTGGTCGTGCCTGATCCGGTGGGGCCCACGATCGCCACGTGCTCACCGGGAGCGATGCGGAAGGAGAGATCGGTGAGGATCGGATCGTCGGGGCGGTAGGCGAAGGAGACGTTCTCGAACACCACCTCCCCGGCGCTGTGCCGCTCGGCTCCGCTCTGAACAGCCGCCGCACTGCGTTGATGCTGCGGTAGCTCCTGAATCTCGATCGGTTGCTCGAACAGTTCGCCGATCCGCTCCACCGCCGTCAGTCCCCCCTGGATCTGGGTGAAGCGCTCCGCCAGCTGGCGCAGGGGATCAAACAGGCGTTGCGAATAGAGAATGAAGGTGGTCAGGGCGCCGAGGCCCATGGCCCGCTCATCCACCAGCCAGCCGCCGAGCGCGAGCACCACGGCCACGGCGCTCAGGGACACCCACTCGATGAAGGCCGAGATGGCGCTGTCGAAGAAGACGGTGGCACCGGTGGCTCGCCGGTAGGCGGCGTTGGTCGCGGCGAAGCGGGCGCTGTTGGCGGTTTCGCGCCGGAACATCTGCACCACCTCAAGGCCCTGAAGGTTCTCCTGGAGGTCGGCATTCAGCTGCGAGAGCTCCTCGCGCACCCGGTAGTTGGCCTTGCGGTAACGCTTCTGCAGCCAGAGGATCCCCAGGGTCACCGGCACCTGCGTCACGAGCAGCAGCAGGCCGAGCCTGGCGTCGATGGCGATCATCGTCACGGCGATCACCGCCAGGGTGACCAGGTCGGCGAGCACCCCGATGGCGCCACTGCCGAAGACCTCGGCCAGGGCATCCACATCGCTGGTGAGCCGGGTCAGCAGCTTCCCCACCGGTGTGCGGTCGTGGAAGCGCAGCGACAGGGCCAGGGCGTGCTGGAAGAGGTCGTCCCGGATCCGCGCCGTCAGCCGCTGGCCGACGGCCTGCACATTGAAGGTCTGGATTCCCTGCAGGCTGAGCCGCAGCAGCACCGCCGCCATCAGCAGGCTGACCAGCAGATGCAGGGCCTGGGGGACGGCCATCCCCTGCAGCCAGGCGGCCCTTGGCTCCCCGCGCAGCACCGTGATCGCCTGCCCGACCAGGAGTGGCTGCACGGCGGCGGCAAAGGCCACCGGCAGCAGCAGCACGACCGTGAGCATCAGGCGGCGCCGGTCGCGGGCCAGGTAGGGAAGAAGGCGCAGCAGTCTCTGCCGGTCGCGGGCGTTCATCAGGAGGCCGCCGCGCCGACCGCCGGCACCGCGCTGCCTGCGCGTTCGGTGGCGGACTCCGTGGCAGCGGCGATGCTGTCAATCACCTCCTGGAGCGGTCCCTGGTCGAGGCGCAGGGCCAGGGGATGGCCGATCAGGCGGGCGGTGCTCTCGAACAGATCCTCGATCGCCACCAGGCCGTTGTCGCGGAGGGTGCGGCCGGTGGCCACCAGATCGACGATCGCTTCGGACATGCCGGTGATCGGCCCCAGCTCGACCGAGCCGGTGAGATGGATCAGCTCCACCGGCAGGTCGAGCTGGCTGAAGAAGCGCTCAGCGCAGCGGGTGAACTTGCTGGCGACGCGGCAATGGGCAGGAAGATCGGCGGCCTTGCGGTAGCCGCTGCTCGTCTTCACGGCCACCGCCATCCGGCAACCTCCGAAGCCGAGGTCGACCAGGGGGGAAACCGGTAACTGGTGTTCAAGCAGCACATCGAAGCCGACGACCCCGAGCTGCGCCTGGCCGTAGGCCACATAGACGGGCACGTCGGCGTTACGCACCAACAGAGCCCGGGCACGGCCGCAAGGGCTGGGCACCATCAGCTGGCGATTGCCGGGATCAAGCAGAACAGAGAAGTCGAGTCCGGCGGCCTGAAACCGCTGAACCGAATCCTTGAGAAGGGCGCCTTTGGCCAGGGCGACGGTGATCATGGGTTTGCACCGCAGACTGGACTTTAACGATGGGCCTACCGACCGCGTCCGGGCCGTCGCCCCTGGGGCACCGGATCGGCCCCGCCGACGCCGCGGTGGCGACGGAGCTGGATCTGCTGCCGGTGCTGCGCGACAACCTGGTGCCGATCCTCCACAACAGCCGCCAGGCGGTGGTGGTGGATCCGGCGGATGCGGCGCCGGTGAGCCGCTGGTTGCAGGAGCGCCAGCTCGAGCTGGTGGCGATCCTGCACACCCATCACCACAGCGATCACATCGGGGGCACACCTGGATTGCTGCAGCACTGGCCCGGGGCTGCTGTGGTGGCTGCCGCCGCCGATCGCCTGCGGATCCCGCTCCAGACCCTGGGGGTGGAGGACGGCGACCGACTGGAGCTGCTGGGCCGTCGCCTGAAGGTGCTGGCCGTACCCGGCCACACCCTGCAGCATCTGGCCTACTGGCTCGAGCCGCTCACCCGACGGGATGCGGCGGCCAGCGGCAGCGTCGAGGGTGATGGGAACGGCGAGGACTCTGGCGGCGACCTGTTCTGCGGTGACAGCCTGTTCGCCGCCGGGTGCGGGCGGATGTTCGAGGGCACGCCTGAGCAGATGCAGGCATCGCTGCAGCGTTTTGCCTCCCTGCCGCCGGCCACCCGGGTCTGGTGCGCACACGAATACACCGAAGCGAACCTGCGCTGGGCCGTGACCGTGGCTCCGGAGGATGCGGCGATCCGCTCCCGTCTGGAGCAGGTGCAGGCGCTGCGGCGTCAGGGTGGATGCACCATTCCGAGCACGATCGCCCTGGAGCGGCAGACCAACCTGATGCTGAGGGCCCCCGATGCCGCCGGCTTTGCCCGTCTGCGGCGCCACAAGGACGGGTTCCAGGGCTGAAGCCGGTCGATCGCGCCTCCGCCGGTGATGGCCCCTGGTTCCGGGCCCTAGGGTCAGGGAACGCAGTTGCTCCTGACGATCGCCATGGCTGCCGATCCCCTCGCCGCCACTTCCTCCGCGTCGCCGCACGGGTCCGCCGCTGTGCGTGCGGTGATCACGAGCGAGGCCCCGGCCCCCGTGGGGCCCTACAACCAGGCGGTCCAGGCCGGTGGGCTCCTCTTCTGTTCCGGCCAGATCGCCCTCGATCCCGCCACCGGCGCGATGGTGGGGGCGGGCGATGTGGAGGCGGAGACGCGCCAGGTGCTGGCCAACCTCAGGGCCGTGCTTCAGGCCGCTGGCGCCACGCCCCAGCAGGTGGTGCGCACCACCGTGTTTCTGGCCGATCTGGGTGATTTCGCCCGGGTCAATGCCCTCTATGCCGAGGTGTTCGGCGAGGGGATCTCCCCGGCCCGGGCCTGTGTGGAGGTGGCGGCCCTGCCCAAGGGTGCCCGCGTGGAGATCGATTGCATCGCGGTGGTGGGCTGAGGCCGGATCGCCTCGGCCCGGATCACCCGGTAGGTGAGGTTGAGACGCTGCTGCTGCACCCGGGTCCGGCTCGGCAGGCCGTGCTGCCAGCAGCGTTGGCTGGGGGGATCCATCAGCAGCAGATCGCCATCCTCGAGACGCAGGCAGAGCGGTGGCTGCGTTGGGCTGCCGGGGCGGGGCCGGAAGCGGAGATCACGACTGGCTCCGAGGCTGAGCGAAGCGATTGAAGCGGCGGGATCGAGCTCCGGTTCGTCATCGGCATGCCAGCCCATGCGGTCATGGCCACGGCGGTAGAGGTTCAGCAAGAGACTGTTGAAATCAGGCCCGTCCAGGCTGCGATTCAGGTCGCGCCGCAGGCGTTCGGCGGCGCCGCTGAAGGGCACCGGCGCGTGATCGATGCCGCTGTAGCGGTAGGAGCAGCCGGGATCCCCCATCCAGCTGGTGAGCCGGGGCGTGGGATGGTGCCGGCCGTAAAGACGGAGAATCGGCTGCTGCCAGTGGCTGGTGCTGATCAGTTCGTCGAGCAGGGCGCCGGTGTTGTGGCCGTGCTCCTGAAGCCAGCCGCGCCAGAGGCGAAGCCGCAGACCGGGACGCTCGATCAGTTCCGGGGGCCGGTGAGGAGCAGGCCTGACGGGGGCCGCTTCCGCGGTCATTTCTGGCGGCAATAGCCGCCGCCGATGTCCATCCAGCCCTCTGGGCAGGGGCGCCCATCGCGTGGGGCCACGGTGTAGGTCATCAACCCCAGGGTGCTGCAGCGGCCGTTGAGGGTGTCGACGTAGCCCAGCGGGCAGATGGTCCCCAGTTTCGGCACCACCCGCTGCGCCCGTGCGGGCTGGATCAGGCCGCCGGACACGATCAGACCGAGGGCGGTGCTGACGAGGGCCGTGCCGCTGACGGCGATCCACCGGCCAACATCGTGGCCGAATCGGCTGGTGCGCCTGAGTTGAGCCACCGGTGGCATGGGCGGAAGACAACGCTGCTCCTTCATTCTGAAGGCTCGCCCCAGGCTTGCCCAGGGGGAACGGTCTCCGTTGTCTCTGGGAGCCGGCATCGGTGGGGCACAACCCCCCTCGGCCCTCCGCCCGTCGCTGCCGGGCGGGCGGTCTGGCGCGGCTGTCAGAGGGCCAGCCGTGCTCCGAGCAACAGCACATGACCGCTGGGCCGGCTGGGGTCGGTGGCGCCAAGACTGCTGGGGGCGATCACGTATTGGTAACTGCCGAAGATCAGCATCCAGGGGGTGAGTTCGGCCAGGTAGGTCGCTTCCAGCACCGTTTCAGTGCTGGAGGGCACCAGGCCGCGCTGGTTGGCGTAATAACTGGCGGCCGCCGCATTGAACTGGGTCACTGCCACACCGATGCCGGCCATGTCGCGATCACGGCCCGGGATCAGGCCGGCGTAGGTGAGACCGGCACTGCCGACCAGGCTGACCACGGTGTGGTCGCCGGCGGTGCCACTGAATTTCAGAAAACCGAGCAGGCCCTGACTGCGGGGAATGGCGGTGTCCGGTTCGGCATAGAGCATCTTTTCCAGGGTCGCATAGCCGCCGTAATTGCCCCGTTCGATCACACCGGTACGGAAATTGAGGAAGTCGCCGGTATTGCCCTGGAAGCCGATCTTGTAGTAGCCAGGCAGATGGTGAGGGTCGGTGCTGTGATCCAGGTAGGCATACTCCGCCAGGATTTCGACGCCATCGCTGTCGTTGAGGCTGAGATCTGAAGGGGAGATCTTGTAGCCACCGCTGGGATCATCCTTGCCGTCCATGATGTGAAACAACACCTGGTGATGGGGATTTGGATTCCAGGCGAGCTGAATGCCGAGGGGTGGAGCGGCGTAAGGCAGGAAGTTGCCCGTGGTTGTGGTGGTGCCGTAGAGGCCGGGAAAGTCGAAGGCCAAGTTCTGAAAGATGGCCGAGGTCTGATGGGAGGCGAATTTGACCCAGGGGTAGATCTTGCCCAGGCGTACGGCAAATCTGGGCGTCAGCTTGTGTTCGTACCACAGTTCAAACAGGCGGTAATTGTTCAGTGGTGCTGGATTTTCTGCTGCAAAAGCGTTGTTGGCAGGGCTTGAATAGGCATTGTTGATCCAGCCGGAGCCGGTGGCGTGAAACTGGCCATTCGGCCAGAGGAAGCCTGTTTTGCCGGTGTAAAGGTCCACCGATGTGATGACCATCGAGGTGAACGATGCTGGGCCGAAGCTGCTGGTGGTCAGGCTGGGATCGAGCGCGAATTCAAAACGCAGGCCCTTGGCTGCCAACTGTTGCAGTGCTGGAATCGAGCTTTGCAGCATCGTGTCCTGCTTGAGGAACCCGCTCTGCTGGCAGCGGATGCCGGCGATGTAGGTGAAGCTGTCGAGCGGGTTGTTGGTGGGTGGCCGCAACAGGGCCTTGGTGACCCCCAGGTTGATCGCGTGGCTGAGGGGGCAGCCGCTCTTGTGGGCCTCTTCGGCCTCCGCATCCACCTCTTCTTCCAGCTCCCCGGGAGGGGCGGCGGCTGTTGATGCCCCTCCCGGGCCTGGGCGGTTGTCTGCGGAGGCCAGGGGCCTGCTGGCCTCAGCGACGCCGCCTTGATCCGCGGCTGCGGGGGGCTCGGCGGCAGCGGCTCCAGCGGTCACGGTGCCACCGAGCAGCAGCAGAATGCTGGCAGCGATCAGGCGAAGAGCCAGCATC
>CAIXOZ010000089.1 GCA_903921295.1 uncultured cyanobacterium
ATTCTTCTCGGTGTGGCGCCCTGCACCGCGATGGTGTTTGGGTGGAGCCGGCTCTGCGCTGGTGATCCGGCCTACACCCTGGCGCAGGTGGCGATCAATGACCTGATCATGGTGGTGGCCTTCGCGCCGATCGCCGCCCTGCTGCTGGGTGTCAGCCAGGTTCTGGTGCCCTGGGAAACCCTGGCGACGGCGGTGGGATTGTTCGTGATTGTGCCGATGGCCTGCGGTTGGTTGACCCGGCGGCTGTTGCGTTCGACCCGGCGCATCGAGCGACTGGAGCAACATCTGAAACCGCTGGCGATCGCCTGCCTGATCGCCACGGTGCTGCTGCTGTTCATGGTGCAGGCCCAGTCGATTCTTTCCCATCCGGTGGCGATCGTGCTGATCGCCATCCCCCTGCTTCTACAGACTTATCTGATCTTCTGGATCAGTGCCCTATGGATGCGGCTGTGGAAGCAGCCCCATGCGATTGCGGCCCCCGGCGCGATGATCGGCGCCTCCAATTTCTTCGAGCTCGCGGTTGCCGTGGCGATCAGTCTCTTCGGTCTTCACTCCGGTGCGGCCCTGGCCACGGTGGTGGGGGTGCTGGTGGAAGTGCCGGTGATGCTGTCTCTGGTGGCGATCGCCAATCGCCATCGCCGGCTGTTCCCCGGATCGGTCGCCTGAGGTCAGGGGCCCAGGCGCTCGTTGTGGCCTGCGCCTGTTGTCGTCAGCGCTCAGCGCAGCGATTCGCAGGCTTCGCCGTCGCCATCGCCATCGAGGTAGCTGTGGCCCTGACGCAGGAGCTGCTGAGCCAGTGCATAGGAGCCGATCTCCCGGCAGCGGTAACGGATGCCGCTGCGGTCGGTGCCGTCGTTGGTCGGCGCCGAGCGGCGCCCGCGCCGGAAATCCCAGGGACGACGGATGCCCCCGTTCACCTGCCAGACCCCCAGGCGCCGTTCACTGGCCTGCCGTTCCGCCTGCAGGTAGCGGGCGCCATCGCAGCGGCGCAGGTACTGGCGATACACGAAGGCCTGACCCGTTGCCACCAGGGACAGATTGATGTGGCGACCGCTGATCACCTCGGCCACCGAACGGCCATAGCGATCGGTGCTCTGCACCTCGAGGTTCACGGTGCTGCCGATCGGCAGCCATTGCTGCAGCTGGCGGCGCGCCTGCTGGCCCCAGGGACTCTGGGCGGTTTCGGGCGCATCGATGCAGGCCAGTCGCACCGTGAGCGGCCGACCGGCCTGGCTGACCCGGATCGTGTCGCCATCCCCGATCGACACCACCGTGGCCCGCAGGCTCTGGGCCTGGCCGGCGGCCGCGATCATCAGGGCCGGAAGCGGCGCTCCCATCCCTACCAGCAGAGCCAGCCAGCGCCTCGCCATCGGCTGAGTCTGCCTGGCCAACGGCTGCTGCAGTCGACGCTGCCAGGCGGGTCGGCGACGGCCAGCGCCGAGCGAGCCCACCGGCCAGGCCAGGGCCCGGGCATCGGCCTGCAGCCTCCGATCCATGGCCGGCATCTCACTCCGTGACGCCAATGTCTCGCAGTGAAACGAGCGCAGCTTGTGCCATGGGTCTCAGTTGCGCTCGTCGGGATGGCTGGCCTGTGGGTTCCGGTCCGGCTGCGGGTGCCGGGCTCCGGTGGCTCGTCCGGCTGGTGCTCGCGCCCCCCACGGACGGTGCATAGGCTGGCGCCTCGCTTGCGCGTGGGGTTGCGTTGTCCAGTCAGTGGCGGAATTTTCTTCGGAACCAGGGCGAATGGCGGGGATCGTTCACCTCCCTTTCTGCCGCGGGGGTCGAGCTGGATTCCACCCCATCGATTCTCTCGCTGGAGCCGGCCGAGGAGGATCGCCTCGTGCGCTTTCATCTGCGCCGCTATGCCGCCGGCGCGTTGGACGGCGAACCGACGCGGGAGGTGCGCACCGATTACCGCACCCTTGGTCGTCAGGTGGTGTTCTTTGATTCCGGCAGCTTCAGCAAGGGAAGTCTGCAGATCGCGCCAAACACAGCCTCAGGGGCTGAGTTCGGCTTCATCCATGGCGATCGTCGCTTTCGACTTGTGCAGCTCTTCACCGAGGCCGGTGGTTTTGATGGCCATGTGCTGATCCGTGAATTCCGCACCGGCAGCGGTGCCCGTGAGCGTCCCGTGCTGCGGCCGGAGCATCTGCTCGGCCGCTGGCAGGGCGAGGGGGCCACGATCAGTGCTGATTGGCCCGTGCCCGAGTTGCGGAGCGTGCAGATGGAGGTGCAGCGGGAGGCCCCAGGCCAGCTTCGGATCGAAACCCAGGACCGGGAGGAGCGGACGCTCCTGCTCTGTCATGGCCCGGTCGCGGCTGAGGGGGGTGAGGAGGCGGTCGGCCCGGCCGCTGGTGCCCGCCTGCGGGTGGATGGGGCCAATCCCGGCCTGTTGCAGTGTCTCGCCGATGGCGGCTACAGCCTGATTCCGGAGCAGATCAGCCACCGCCAGGCCTTTGTGGTGGAGGCCGGCTGGATGGTGGCGGACGATCGCCTCGAACGCCTGATCCGCCGCTACGACGCCAGCGGCGCCTGGATCTCCTCGTCTCGGTGTGCGCTCACGCGGCTCTGAGGCCGGCTGGCTCCCAGGCTGAGCCGCTCCCTGGGCGGCAGCGGCTCAGGGCATCCTCCAGTCGGCACCGCAGCGGCTCAGGTCGTAGCCCACGGCGCGCTCCATCGTCTGGCAGCGGATGTCCACATCCATCGCCTGTTGCGGTATCAGGTCCTTCAGCATCCGATTGGTGTTCTCCAGGTCCCAGGTGCTGGTGATCGACACGGATCCGGCCAGGGCCGGGGCGGCGCTGATCAGGCTGCCGGCGACCAGAACCAGGGAAAGGGTGCGGTGCAGGCGGAGGCGGGTCATGGCAGAGAGTGCAGGGTCCCTCTCCTTGTAGGCAGGGGCCCTGCGGTCAACGGGCCTGCTCCTGCCACGGCCCCGCTGCTGATCGGGGGCGGCTGGTCCGCTCAGATGCCAGCGCCTTCGCCGAAGATCTCCTGACGGGCCCGGGCCTGGGTGATCGTGGTGAAGGGTGGAACGCTGTCGGTGACCCAGACGTTGCCACCGATCGTCGAGCCCTGGCCGATCGTCACCCGGCCCAGGATCGTGGCGCCGGAATAGATCACCACGTCGTCCTCGACGATCGGATGGCGGGGCAGGCCCTTCACCAGGTGCCCCTGCTCATCGATCGGAAACGATTTCGCCCCCAGGGTCACCGCCTGGTAGATCCGCACCCCGTTGCCGATCACCGCCGTGCCGCCGATGACGACGCCGGTGCCATGGTCGATGAAGAAGCGCTCGCCGATCCTGGCCCCCGGATGGATGTCGATGCCGGTGGCGGCATGGGCGTCTTCACTTATGATCCGGGCAATCACCGGCACGCCCTGCTGATGCAGCACATGGGCGAAACGGTGGTGGGTGATCGCCTGGACGCCGGGATAGCAGGCCACGATCTCATCGAGGCTGTCGGCGGCAGGATCGCCGTGGTATGCCGCATCGATGTCGGAATCGAGCAGCTTTCGGATCTGGGGCAGGGCGGCGGCGAGGGCGCTGGTGATCGCTGTGGCCTGCTCGATCACGCTGCCGTGCTCCTGCGACTCGCCAGCGGTGCCGAGCCGGCCGCTCAGTTCGATCGCCACCTGTTCCCGCAGGCCCTCGAGGCTGCGCACCAGGCAGGCCTCCACCTGTTCATCACAGCTCAGGGGGCTGCTGGGATCAAGCAGGCCGAGGCGGTTGGGGTAGAGGGCCTGGCGCAGCGCCGCGATGATCGTGCGCAACCGCTGGCTGGAGGGCAGCTGCACGGCCCGACGCGGCGGATCACTGCGCTGCAGCGCCTCGCGGCGGATGACGCCGAGGGCGGCCGCCACCTCGGCCACACGGATCGGATCAAGGCTGCGGGTCATCGGTGGCTGGTGATCATCAGGCGACACAGCGGCGTTCGCTGAGTGCGCAGCCGGTTCAGAGGGCATTCTCCCCTTCCGGGGTCTTACCAGCGGCTCGCCAGCCATCCTGCAGGATCGGCAGCTCCGGATCCCGACTCCATTCGCGCCAGGAGCCGTCATGGTTGACCAGCCGGCTCGGGTCCCATCCGAGGCGGGCCAGGGCGAACAGCATCGTGGTGCTTCTCACCCCCGACTGGCAATACACCACCTGGTCTTTGCTGGGATCGACTCCATGGCACTCGACCACGGACTGCAGTTCTTGATCCGGCCTGAATGCTGTTCCAAGCCCATTCCCCTCTCGGAACTCACGCCAACATAGGTGGCGGCTCCACGGGATCCTGCCAGCACGGCGAGCCCCCCGCAGGCGACGACGGCCGCTCCATTCTTCAAGCTCCCGGGTGTCCCAGAGCTGAGCAACGGCTTGGTCTTGCGCCCGCAGGACATCGCCGGTTTCAGCGATTGGAAAGATCGAGCCGGTTCTGGCGATGAAGGTTCCCGGCGACCCCTTCGTCTGCTCCCGTCGCCTGAGACTCCATCCTCGCCCAGGCCCGGGTGGTCCGCTTTGAACAGGCAGACCGGCTCGCCTCCAGGCTCTCAGGCCTCCGTTGAGGACCCTGACCTCTCGATGGCCGTAATGCTGGAAGGTCCACCACACGCGGGTTGCATCGTATTTCTCATCCAGAAGCACAACCTTGGAGTGGTTGTGCACACCGATGGAACGGGCCCAAGCCTGAAAGCCAGCGCTGTCAATCAGCCTTTGGCTGTTTGGCGCCGTCAGTTTGTCTCGCCAAACCTGTTGTGAGCCAGGCAATCGCGCCTTCCAGTAGCGCCAGCGCGGCATCACGGCCACGATCAAAGGCTGTGGATGTGGACTGTCGATCCATTCTTTGAGTTCATCCACTTCGATCAGATTGTTGATCATCCTTGGGCAGGTGCTTGGGTGTGCTTGCTGCACCAGAGGCCTGTGGTTGGAATCACCAACGTCACAACAGGGTCCCGGCAGTCTGGGCTTGCGTGATACCAGCCGATGAACCCAGGGCCTTCCTCTCCAAACAATCTCGGACCAACCCTTTTGATTTTTCTCGGTGTTGTGCTGTTCCCGTTGCTGGTTGGTTTGCCACTGGTCCTGATCGGGTTGTCTCGCCTTCGTACGGCCGATGGCCGACGAACCTATGGATCCCTTCTCCCGGATTGAGACATTGCACCAGGGAGGTCTCAATCCGGGAGAGGGGTCTGACCTCGTTTCTCGTTGTCACCGTCCATCTGAAACGAGGACATCAAAGCCAGTCGTTGGGTGTGAGGCTCTGACAACCCAGGCCTGGATCGACCCTCATCAGGGCAGACCCAGGCAGGAGCTCAATAGGCTCGACGTTGAAGTCGGAACAGATGGCGTTGCAGCCAGGCTGAGACCATGGCTGGAGTGAGGAGCAGACCAAGGCTCAACAGGAGCAAAGGTGGTGAGAGTTGTTGAAACCCAATCAACAACAGGGCAATGGAGGTCATCGTCAGCCAGGGAATCGGCAGATCACGTTTTTTCAATGTCCCGTCGGCTCCCGAATGAAGGGGCAGGCCTGCAGCACTCCACGCCTTCAGGCCACCTTGCAGGTGCTGGATGCGTCTTGGGTAGCCATGCTCATACAACTGCCCGACCAGGCGGCGGGTTTCGACATCATCGTCTCCGATCAGGACCAGATCGCGCTCGGGAAATTCGGTGCTGATCAGTCGCCCTGCCGGTAGGTGTTGGCTACCGGGAATCCGATGCCGGTGGAATTGTCGTCGGCTGCGGATATCCACCACCAACGGGGCATGGGGGTTGGACAAGGTCTGCAGCTGCGATCGTCAGGAAGAACGGCAGGTGGGCTCGGAGCTGCGATCCCTGGACATCGCTCCAACCTGATCAGAACCAACACAGCCTCTGTGCAGCGATGGGACCACTGTTGATCCCCGTCCTTAAAAGTGTGGTATTCCGAGCGACAAACCGGTGATTGAGAGTGAACAGGCTCGGGTCCGGGGTCCCGGGTGGGTCAGTCCGCGATCGACTGGGCGGCCACGTCTCCATCAATGAAGAGGAGAGACTCCCCTGGACGTAGTGGTCGCCATTCTTCGTTGTTGGTCAGGGGTTCGGTACTCACGATCGTGACCACGTCTTGGGCGGTCGTCACCTGGGAGAAGTCCACGGTGACGTCGTCATCGGCCAGGGTGGCGCTGGTGAAGGGCGCTCGGCGCGTGATCGTGTTCAGCTTGGTGCCGCAGTACGCATAAAGCCACGACCCGTTGCTGATCAGGCAGTTGAAGATGCCCAGGCTGGCCAGTTGTGCGGCACAGGCGTTGAGCTGGGGAAAGAGAGTTAAACCCTCATGGGTTTCGGAGTCAGAAGGGTCCAGGAGGGGGTTCTTCAGCTGATTGAGCAGCCAGCAGAAGGCGGCCTCGCTGTCGGTGTTGCCGGTCGGTTGATAAGGACCTCCGAGGGGAATCTCTCCCTTGAGATCACCGTTGTGGGCAAACACCCAGTCCTGATTGGCGAAGCTGCGCCGGAAGGGATGGCAGTTCTCCAGGGACACCACTCCCTGGGTGGCCTTGCGGATGTGGGCGATCGAATAGAGGGCCTTGAGATCAAGGTTGGCCAGGTGGGCGGCCACCGGTGAGAAGGCGGCTGGTGTCTGCTCCCGGTAGATGTGCAGCGCCTGGGTCTCAGGATCGAAGCTCGCCAGGCCCCACCCGTCCTGATGCTCCCCCGTGGCTCCGCCCCTGCGGGCCAGGCCATGAAAGGAAAAGCGCATGTCGGTGGGGGTGTTGGCGCTGAGGGCCAGGAGCTCACACATCAGCTTCTGCGAGGAGTGAAACCTACGGGGATCGCCGGAGCGCGTTCGTGTTCCCGCTCACGTTCTCGGGGAACTGTATGCACGGGCTCGCTGTCAGGGGGCCTGGTTCTGGCTGCCTTGTTGCCATGGGCATGGGTTCAGGCCTGGGTGTGGCCAGTCTGAAACCCCTCTTACTCGATTGGGTAATGCTGTTATGCTGTTCACGATCAAGTGCTCTTCCCATGCGCTGTTGTCGCCGAATGCCCATCGCCAGCCCTCTGCTGGCTCCGTTTCTGGTCCATGGATTTCCTTCATCGCATCCGTCGCCACCCACGTCCTCGCCATGACCCTGCTCACTGCTGACGCCACTGATCGCCCTTCGGCGGCCACGACCACCAGGCCTCCGCTTCGCCTCACGCTCCAGCCCGGGGATGTTTTGCCTGAATCTCTGAGTTGGAGGATTCTCGATGGTTATCTGCGCACCTCTGTTCTTGAGGAAGATGGCGACACCTTTGTTCTTGGTGTCTGGGGTCCAGGTGATTGGATCACCGCTGCATACTCGGCTCTGAAGCCGATTGAAATTCAATGCATCTCTCTGGTTGTTGTTGAGCAGTTTTCTCCACAGCCTGAAGAGGTTCAATCCCTCCTTCTCCAGCAGATTCAGAATCTTGAGGAGATCTTTCAGTTCAATCGGATCCGATCGGCTGACCTGAGGTTGCTCAAGCTTCTGACCTGGATTGGGCGCAGGTTCGGTCAGGTCAATTCTCGTGGTTACCGTCTCTCCCTCAAGGAGATGAACCTGACCCACAAAGCCCTGGGTGACCTCTGCGGTCTCACGCGTGTCACGGTGACCAAGGTTCTCAATCGATACAAGGCTGAAGGGGTTCTCCAGAAGATCAGCTCGGATGATCTCTTCATCCCGATTGATGCCGTTGCTCAGGACTATGCTGGTTAGGGAGTTGAGCATGACGCCATCCAGCCCCGCTCCTCGTTATACGCTTGTCTTCAGGAATGGTCAGGTGCTTCGTCATCAGGACTCGCTAGACTCGGCCCAGTTCCGTTCTGATGGTCGCCTGGCCAAGGTCTTGTGCGAGTCCTTGCCGCAAGAGGCCTCCTGAGTTCATTCCCAGGCAGCTCCTGGTCCCACACCAGCCCATTCGGGCTGGTTTTTTGATCTGCTGATCTCGGGCTGATTTCCTGGTTGCGTCATCAGCCCTTTTTGTGTTGTTCAGATCGTGTAGTCGGGCACGAAGGAGCGCGCTTCGCGGCTGCGGATGTGCAGCCTGTCGCCGGGTGCAAGGCTGTCGTAGGCCAGCTGCTCGCGAGGGATCTGGGCGGTCACCACCTGGCCGTCGGCCAGCACCAGCTCGGCCTGCAGGTCGCGGCCCATGTGGCTGAGGCGGCGCAGCTCCACGGGCACCGTGCCGGCCTCGGGCTGGGTGAACACCTCCACGTCATGGGGCCGCACGAACAGGGGGGCATCCGCTCCCGGCGCGCCCGTGCGTCCCGCCACCTGGATCGCGCCCTGGGGCAACACGTTCACGGCGCCGATGAAGCCCATCACGAACGGCGTGGCCGGCTGGTCGTAGATCTCGGCCGGGGTGCCGATCTGTTCCACCTTGCCGTGGTTCATCACCACGATCCGATCGGCCACCTCCATCGCCTCCTCCTGGTCGTGGGTGACGATCACGGTGGTGACGTGCATCTCATCGTGCAGGGTGCGGAGCCAGGTGCGCAGTTCCTTGCGCACCTTGGCGTCGAGGGCGCTGAACGGTTCATCGAGCAGCAGCACCCGCGGCTGCACCGCCAGGGCCCGGGCCAGCGCCACCCGCTGGCGCTGGCCGCCGGAGAGCTGGGAGGGGTAGCGATGGCCGAAGCCCTGCAGTTGCACCAGCTCGAGCAGCTCATCGACGCGGCGCTGGATCGCTTCCTTTTTCCAGCGCCTGAGCTCCAGGCCGAAGGCCACGTTCTGGCGCACGGTGCGGTGCTTGAACAGGGCGAAGTGCTGAAACACGAAGCCCACTTCGCGGTCCTGCACCGAGCGGCTGGTGGCCTCCTCCCCCGTGATGAAGATCCGGCCGGAATCGGTCTCCTCCAGGCCGGCGATCAGGCGCAGGAGGGTGCTCTTGCCGGAGCCCGACGGGCCGAGCAGAGCCACCAGCGAGCCGCTCTCCACGTCGACACTGACCTGGTCAACGGCCTGGAAGCTGCCGAAGGCCTTGCTGACGTTCTCGACCCGGATGCCCATGACGGCTGATCGTTTCTCGCATTCTGAGCATGGAACGGGGCCGGTGGACCAGGGGCAGGGGCCAATTCGCCGATAAGCACACAGGGCTTGCGTGGTATGCCGGGTTCGTCGGTGGTACGGTCAGGGTGAGCGCTCCTGGGCCCATGTCCGCGATCTGGTCACGCTGGCGTCCCGGTGGCCCCCAGGGGCCGATCCGCTGGCCAGGGATCCTCTGGCTGCTGCTGGCCCTGGCCGCGATCCTGGCTCCGGTGGTCGGGGTGCTGCTCAGGGCCCTGGTTGCCGGTCCGGCGGGCTTTGCGGCCGCGATCAGCGCACCGGCTTCCCTTGTCGCCCTGGAGATCAGCGGCGCCCTGCTGCTGGTGCTGCTGATCACGGTGCTCACGAGCACCTGGTCGTGGCGGATCACCTGGCTCTATCTGACCGTGGTGTTGTTCCTGCCCCTGGCGGCGATGGTGCTCAAGGCCAGTGGCGTCGGCCTGGCGTCCTTCTGGGAGACGGCCACCTCCGAGGAGGCTGTGGCCACCTATCGGATCAGCTTCGGGCTCGCGCTGGTGGCCAGCCTCCTCAATGGGGTGTTCGGCCTGGTGATCGCCTGGGCCCTGATCCGCTGCCGCTTTCCCGGTCAACGGCTTCTCGATGCCCTGATCGATCTGCCGTTTGCGCTCCCCACCGCCGTCGCCGGCCTGGCGCTCACGGCCGTCTACGCCAAGGACGGCTGGCTGGGTGGACCGATCCAGCGCCTGTTCGGGGTGGAGGTGGCCTTCAGTTCGCTCGGGGTGGCGGTGGCGATGGTGTTCATCTCCCTTCCGTTCGTGGTGCGCACGGTGGAACCGGTGCTGCGCTCGCTCGAGAAGGAGCAGGAGGAAGCCGCCTGGTGCCTGGGGGCCGGCCGCGGACAGACCTTCCTGCGGGTGGTGCTTCCCCAGCTGATGCCGGCGATTCTTTCCGGTGTGGCCCAGGGCTACAGCCGGGCGGTGGGCGAATACGGCTCGGTGGTGATGATCTCGAGCAACGTGCCCTTCCGGGATCTGATCACCCCCACCTTGATCGTGCAGAAGCTCGAGGAATACGACTTCGGCGGTGCCACGGTGATCGGGGCTGTGATGCTGATTTTTTCCCTGATCTCGCTGCTGGTGATCAATCTGATTCAGGTCTGGGGTCAGTGGTACCAGGGGGGCGAGAGTTCCGCCTGAGCCCAGGCCGCTGCAGCGCCTGCTCGCCTGGCTGAGGACCACCCCCCTTTGTGGCTCTCCGCTTCTGCTTCCCCTGCCGCTCAGCATCACTGCCCCTCCCGTTCTGCTCGCCTCACCAACCCCACGGCTGATGCCTCCTGTCATCCCCCCTCTCGAAACGCTGCGCCCCCCCCGCTGGGTGAAACCGAGCTTCCGCTCCAGGCTGGCTTCTCTGATGCCGGTCCTGATCGTGATCGTGGCCTGCCTTTATGTGGGGGTGGTGATTCTGCTGCCGGCCGCAGCGGTGGTGGCCCAGGCCTTCGCCAAGGGTCTGGGGCCCTATCTGGACAACTTCCGCTCCGAGGAGCTGATGTCGGCTCTGAGGCTCACCCTGATCACGGCGGCGGTGGCAGTGCCCGCCAACTGCGTCTTCGGGCTGGCGGCGGCCACGGCGATCGCCCGACGGCAGTTCCGAGGCAAGGCCCTGCTCCTGAGCGTGATCGACCTTCCCTTCTCGATCTCGCCGGTCGTGGTCGGTCTGATGCTGGTGCTGCTCTACAGCCCCAGCAACGGCCTGCTCAGTGAGCTGGTGAACAGCCAGGGCTGGAAGATCATCTTCTCGGTGCCGGGGATCATCCTGGCCACGATCATCGTCACGTTCCCGTTCATGGCCCGGGAGGTGATTCCCCTGCTGGAAGAGGAGGGATTCGATCAGGAGGAGGCGGCCAAGACCCTGGGCGCCAACGACTGGCAGGTCTTCTGGAAGGTGACCCTGCCCTCGGTGCGCTGGGCGGCCCTTTACGGCCTGATCCTGACCACGGCCCGCTCGCTCGGTGAATTCGGGGCCGTGTCGGTGGTCAGCGGCAACATCAGCGCCAAGACCCAGACCCTGCCGCTGTTTGTTGAAGACGCTTACAAGCAGTACAACACCGAACTGGCCTTCGGGGCCGCGACCGTGCTCGGAGGGGTGGCGATTGTGTCGCTGCTGCTGAAGATCGCTGTGGAACGGATCCTCGAGCACGACAAGGCGACCCTGGCGGAGGAGCGCGAGGCCGGCTGATCGTCAGTCCAGGCCTTCGGCCGATACGAGCGGATTCGCAGCGACGACTGCTTATTGAGAATCGCCCGCAACAAGCCCCGGTCTGCGCTACGTTGCGAACGCTTCTCAATAAGGTCGCAACCCGTTGGTCGTGCTCCCGTTTCAGGATCAGCTGACAGCGTCTCCGCGCTCCGTCCTTCAGGACGTCGCGTTGCAGCTGGCCGCACCCCATGGCGGCTGCCTTCACCTGGCTGCCGGTCGTTCTCTGTTGCTTCCCGATCGGCGGGCCGCCGATCGGGCCGGGGTGCTGGCGGTGCTCGAGGGTGTGGCGCGGGTCGCCTGTGAGGCGGTGTGTCCAGGCGTTGATTGCGGGGCCTTCACCGTCGCCTTTCTGCAGGAGGGCGAGCAGGTGGCGCTGCAGCAGCTCTGTGCCGAGGGGATCGTGATCGAGGCCCTTACGCCCGTGCGGATGCGGCTGCAGTGTTCCGGTTCCGAGGCGCCGCTGCAGCTGGTCGATCCCGTCAGCGACTGGACCCTGCAGCTGCTGCGCCTGCGCCATCTGCCCCTGGCCGAACGGCGGCTGCAGGCCTTGCTGGCCTTGTTGGTGCAGCGTTTCGGCCGCCGCTGCGGTGGCAGCTACGCCCTTCCCTTTCGCCTCAGCCATGGCCGCATCGCCGAACTGATCGGCACGACCCGGGTCACCACCACCCGCATGCTCTCGCGGATGCGACAGCAGCACCAGCTCGCCGATGGTGACGGCGGTGCCGGGCTGCTGCTGGCGGCCGCCTGGATTGAAGCCGCCCCCCTGATCGTGACCTGAGAGGTGCCCATGTCCGTTGCTGCTGCCGGCCCGGGCGCGCGTCCGCCCGCCTTGCCGCTGTCCGACCCTCCTGCGGCCGTGGCCCTGCAGGGCCTCTGGCATCGCTTCCCTCGCCAGGACGCGAACACCTGGGTGCTTCGGGACCTCGATCTCAGCCTGGCCCATGGTGAACTGCTCGGCCTGCTCGGTCCCTCCGGTTGCGGCAAGACGACGCTGCTGCGCCTGATCGCCGGTCTCGAACGGCCGGAGCGCGGCACGGTGGAGCTGGCGGGTCGTCGTGTGGCCGGATCCGGCCATTGGCTGGCGCCGGAACGGCGCGGGGTGGGCATGGTCTTTCAGGACTACGCCCTCTTCCCCCATCTCACCGCCTGGCAGAACGCAGGATTCGGCCTGGGTGGCGGTCGCCGTCGCCTGCGCTCCCAGGAGCGACTGCGCTGGTTGCTGGAGCTCGTCGGCCTGGCTGAGCTTGCGGATCGCTATCCGCACGAGCTTTCCGGTGGGCAGCGTCAACGCCTGGCCCTGGTGCGGGCCCTGGCTCCCGAGCCCTCGGTGCTGCTGCTCGATGAGCCGTTCTCCAATCTGGATGTGGAAGTGCGCCGCCACCTGCGCAGCGAGCTGCCGGCGCTGCTGCGCACATGCGGCATCAGCGGCGTTCTTGTCACCCATGATCCGGAGGAAGCGCTGGCGATCTGTGATCGCATCGCCGTGCTCCGCGATGGTGTGCTGCAGCAGTGCGCCAGTCCCCGTGACCTTCTCAGCCATCCGGCCAATCCCTTCATCGGCCGTTTCGTGCTTCAGGCCAATCTGTTGCCTGTTGAACGCGGCGCCGGGGGACTTCTGACCACCGCCTGCGGCCCCGTGCAAGCCGTCGATGCCGGCGCTGGGACCGTCGCACCACGTCCGCCCGAGACGAACGGCCAGGAGCCCTGCCAGGTGATGGTGACCAGCGATGGCCTGGAGCTGCTCCCGGATCCCGAAGGGCCTGGTCAGGTCGTCGCCCGCGAATGCCAGGGCCGTTCCTGGATGGTGCAGGTTCGTCTCGGTGCCCTGACCCTGCGGGCGCTGGCGCCGATCGACCATCCCTGGGAGCCCGGTGATCGCTGCCGGGTGCGTTTCGCGGCTGAGGCCGATCTCCGCCTTTATCCAGGGTCGGCCTGCGTCCAGGCACGCTGATCGCTGCTTTCCAGGCTCGGCACCAGCGCCAGGGCCGCCACAAGCCCCAGCAGCAGAATCAGGCCCGAGGGCAGCAGCGCCGCGGCCAGCCGTTCATCGCTGGCGTACTGATACACGCGCACCGCCAGGGTGTCGGCATCAAAATCCCGCAGGGCAAAGGTGAGCGGCAGTTCCTTCACCGTGTCCACGAACACCAGCAGGCTGCCCACCAGCAAGGGCCGGCGCAGCAGCGGCAGGTGCACCCGCCAGAGCACCACCGGCCACGGGCAGCCGAGACAGATCGCCGCTTCATCCACGGAGGGGGGCAGGCGCTCAAGGGCCGCATCGAGGGTGCCTTTGGACACGGCCAGAAAACGATCGGTGTAGCCCCAGATCAGCAGCAGCGCTGCCGGCAGGGCGAGCCCACCGCCCACCGCCATCAGGCCGAGGGCGAGCACGCTGCCGGGGATGGCATAGCCGAGGCTGGCGCTGTGGGTCAGCACCGCCAGGGGCCGGGCTGGGATCCAGCGGCGGCTGATCGCCAGCAGCAGGCCAGTCGCCACGGCCAGGGCGGCGGCCACCATGGCGAGGCCGAAGCTGCGGCCGCAGAGCTGCAGCAGTTCCACTCCGCCCGCGCCGAGCAGACCGTCGCCGGCGGGTTGATCGAGGCTGGTGAGCATCCAGGTCAGTGGCAACCCCAGGGAGAGCAGGGGCGGTACGAGGGTGATCAGCTGGGCGGCCCGCTGCCGCCAGCCCCGCAGAGGCCACGGCTGCAGGGGCTGGTTGGAGCCGGCCGGGCTCCAGCGGCGGCTGCGGCGGCGCAGGCCCCGCTCCATGGCCACCAGCAACAGCACGATCACCATCGCGAGCAACGCCAGCGCCACGGCCCCCGGCAGCTCGCCCTCGGCCTGCCAGCGCTCGAGGATGCCGCCGGTGAGGGTGGGAACACCGAGCAGCTGCACGGCGCCGAGGTCATTGACCACCTCCATGCCACTGAGGGCGACACCGGTGCCGATCGCCGGTAGGGCCATCGGCAGGGCGACCCGCAGGAAACTGCCCCAGGGGCCGACCCCCAGCAGCCGGCAGACCTCCTGCTGGCTGCCACCGCCACTGCCGAACTGCTCGGTGGACAGCAGGAAGACGTAGGGGTAGGTGCCGAGCGCGAGCACCAGCACCGCCCAGCCCTCCCCCTGCAGGCGCAGCCCCCAGCGACTGGCCAGGTCCACCATCGTCGCCGCCAGCAGATAACTGGGCGTGGCCAGCGGCAGGAGCTGGGCGATCCGCAGCCAGCGGCGCCCGGGAAACCGGCATCGCGCCGTCAGCCAGCCGTTCACCGTGCCCAGCACGCCGCCGAGGCCGGCCACGCCAGCCACCAGCGCGATCGTGTTCAGCAACTCCCTCCGGCCGGAGCTGCCGAGCTGGAGCAGGCCCCCGGCCTGCCCCTGGAGCGCCAGGAGCAGCAGGGCCAGCACCGGCAACAGGGCCAGCGCTGCGATCGTCAGGGTGGAGAGGCCGAGCCAGCGGCGCGAAACGGTGATCAAGGCCTCAGTTCCAGCCGTTGGCTTCCATCAGCTTCACCGCCTGGCGGTTGCTGGCGCCCAGCTGGGCGGCGGATAGCCCATCAGCCCGGAACGGACCGAAGCGCTTCAGTTCCTTGTTGTCGCCGTAGCCCTTGAGGGGATATTCGTCGTTGGCCTCCGCGTAGCCACGGCCGCCGCTCGGGGAGGCCAGAAATTCGATCAGTTGCAGCGCCGCCTGGGGATCCCTGGCGTAGCGGGTCACCCCGGCGCCACTGATGTTCACGTGGGCGGGGTTGGGGAAGATCAGGCGGACGCCGGAGGCCAGGCGCTGATCGGCGCCGCCGCTGCCCCCCGAGAGCATCCGGGCCACGTAGTAGGTGTTCACCAGGGCGGCGCCGCAGTCGCCACGGCCCACGGCCCGGATCAGGGGGGTGTCGGAGCTGAAGTAGGCCTGGCTGACATTGGCGGTCATGCCCTTGATCCAGGCGCTCGTCGCCGGCGCCCCCCGCAGGATCAGCTGATCCGCCACCAGCGACTGGTTGTACACGCTCTTGCGATCGCGCAGGCAGAGCTTGCCCTTCAGGGCGGGGCTGGCCAGATCGGCGTAGGTGCGGATCGATGCCGGCGACACCAGCTTCGGGTTGACGATCACCGCCCGCACCCGACGGGTCAGGCCGTACCAGCGGCCCTGGGGATCGCGCAGGCTAAGGGGCACATCCCGCAGCAGTGCCGCCGAACGGCTGCGTTGAAGCAGGCCCAGATCGGCCGCCCGCGTCAGTCGGGCCGCATCAACGAGCACGAGCACATCAGCCTGGCTGTTGCTGCCCTCCGCGCGCAGGCGTTCGATCAGGGCGTCGTCCTTGGCTTCGAGCAGCTTCACCTGGATGCCGGTGGCCTTGGTGAAGGCCTGATACAGGGCTTTGTCGGTGTTGTAGTGACGGCCGGAGTAGACGCCGATCTCCCGCGCCGAAGCAGCGATCGGTAGCGCCAGGCCGACCAGGGCCAGGGCCCTGGCAAGGGGGCGCCAGCGGAGGGGACGGGAGCGGTGGGTCATGGGAGCCGACGGGGCCGCGGTAGCGGCTGATCACTGCGTCGAACCCTACGAAGCCCGTCGATGCCGAGCCCCGAGCATCCGGCAACAGCCCGGGTGCCCTAGGTCACACCCTGCCGTGCTCAGCATCAGGGTCCGCCCGTTCGGTTCAGATCTCCGTTCGCCGGGGCCGTTCGTTCCGTCGAGGGGGGAGTTCCGCTGCGTCAGCGCCTGAACCCATGCTTACGCTTCGCCGTCCGACAGGCGCCAGGGGGGCGATGGCACCCTTTCCCGATTTCCCGATTCCGGCCGATGAGCTGCAGCGGCTGCGCGATCTGGAGCGCCATGGACTTGAGGGCACCAGCCCCACCCCTTCCCTGACCCTGATCGTTGATCTTGCCAGCGACATCCTGGAGATGCCGATCGCCCTGGTGTCCCTGGTGGATGAACGGCGCCAGTGGTTCTTTGCCCGCGCCGGTCTCGAGGCCACGGAAACGCCCCGCAGCATGGCCTTCTGCGCCCATGCGATCGCCGGCGATTCGATGCTGGTGGTGCCTGATGCTCTCGAGGATCCCCGCTTCAACACCAATCCGCTGGTGCTCGAGGCTCCCCATATCCGCTTCTATGCCGGAGCACCGCTGCGCAGCCCGAGAGGGCACAACCTCGGCACGCTCTGCGTCATCGATCGCCGGCCGCGTCAGCTGAGCGAGCGCCAGGTGCGGCAGCTCGAAGGCCTCGCCGCTCTGGCGATGCGGGAAATCGAGTGGCACCACACGAGCCTGCTCTGCCCGGTCACCGGTCTGCACGGGCGCACGATGTTCTTCAAGCTGGGCGAGAAGGAACTCGCCCGCGCCCGCGACTGCCAGCGACCCCTGGCGCTGGTCAATCTCGACATCGACAATTTCCGCCAGGTCAACAATCGCTGGGGCCATCCCGCCGGTGATCAGGTGCTGCATGACTTCTGCCAACTGGCCCGCACCCGGCTCGGTGCCGATGATCTGCTGGCTCGGATCGGCGATGAGGAATTCGGGCTGCTGCTTGTGGATCGCGATGATCGCGGCGCCGTGGATCTGGCGGAGGATCTGCGCCAGTGTGCGGCCGCCATGCCTGGCATCTATTCCGGCTCCGACTATCGCCTGCGCCTGAGCGGGGGGGCCACGGCCCTGGCCGGCCGCGATCGCAACTTCGCCGACCTCTTCTACCGGGCGGATCGGGCCCTCTATCTCGCCAAGGGGAACGGTCGCGACCAGGTCGCCCTGCTGCAGGTCTGAGCCGGGCCCCTTTGCCTAAGTTGGCCCCTGCCGGCCTGCCCTGCCTCCTTGCTGCCGACCGATCGCGACGGCGACCCCACGCGTGATCAACGCTCTGATCGCAGACCTGATTCCAGCGGTTTGAGCCTGCGCGCCAATGTGCTGGTGCCGGCTGGTCTGGGGCCCTGGGCCACGCTGGCACGCGTGTTCGGGCCGGCCACCCTGGTGGCGGTCGGCTACATGGATCCAGGCAACTGGGCCACCGATCTCAGCGCCGGCTCCAGCAGTGGTTATCGGCTGCTCTGGGTGGTGCTCAGCTCCAGCCTGATGGCGCTGTTGCTGCAGTCGCTCTGTTGCCGGCTCGGCATCGCCACCGGCCTGGATCTGGCCCAGGCCTCAGCCCGGTTGCTTCCCCCCTGGAGCCGCCTCCCGCTCTGGTTGATGGCGGAAGGGGCGAT
The DNA here is from genome assembly GCA_903921295.1 of uncultured cyanobacterium. Classification (GTDB taxonomy): domain Bacteria; phylum Cyanobacteriota; class Cyanobacteriia; order PCC-6307; family Cyanobiaceae; genus CAIXOZ01. The sequence goes on from CAIXOZ010000089.1 coordinate 17,430, forward strand.
CGTGGCCTGTGATCTGGCCGAGCTCATGGGCAGTGCCATTGCCCTGCAGCTGCTTTTCGGTCTGCCGCTGCTCGTGGGCGTGGTGCTCACCGCCGCCGACACCTTGCTGTTGCTGACGTTGCAGCGATTCGGCGTGCGTCGGCTCGAGGCTCTGGTGCTGGCGCTGGTGGCGCTGGTGGCCGGCTGTTTCGCCATCGAGATGGTGCTGCTCAGCCCCGACTGGGGGGAGGTGCTTCAGGGGCTGGTGCCCCGGCCTGATGTCCTGCGGGATCCCGATCTGCTGCTGCTCTCGGCGGGAATTCTCGGGGCCACGGTGATGCCCCACAACCTCTACCTGCATTCCTCCCTGGTGCAGAGCCGCCAGTGGGCGGATCAGCCCCGGGTGCGGCACCGGGCCCTGCGCTATGCCACGGCCGATGCCCTGGTGGCCCTGAGCCTGGCCGCCCTGGTGAACGGCGCCATCCTGATCCTGGCCGCCGGCACCTTTCACGGTCGGCCGGGCCCGGTGGTGACCGAACTCTCTGAGGCCTACAGGCTGCTGACACCGCTGCTGGGCACCTCCCTGGCCAGCCTGCTGTTCGGGGTGGCCCTGCTGGCGGCCGGTCAGAGCTCCACCCTCACCGCCACGATGGCCGGCCAGGTGGTGATGGATGGGTTCCTCAACCTGCGGCTGCCGGACTGGCAGCGGCGTCTCCTGACCCGGAGCCTGGCCCTGATTCCGGCCGTGCTGTCGCTGATCCTGTTCGGCGATGGATCCACCACCAGCCTGCTGGTCCTCAGCCAGGTGGTGCTCAGCCTCCAGCTTCCCTTTGCCGTGATTCCGCTGGTGGCCTTCTGCTCAAGGCGTCGGTTGATGGGGGACCTGCTCGCCCCACTCTGGCTACAGATCATGGGCTGGGGTTGCGCTGCGCTGATCGTGGTGATCAACCTGTCCCTGCTGCTCTCTGTGGTCTGGCCCCGATGATTCCCGAGAACGATCGCCGCCCCCCCTGGCTGAACTGGCTGTTTCTTCTGATCTTCCTTTGGTCGTCGTATCAGCTGGCCGGCTTCTGGTTCGAGAAGCTGCATTCCTGAGCCGGAGACCTCGGCTGCTGGATCCATCGGTGCCCAGGGAGCGTCAGCAGCGCACGGTCAGACGCATTCCGAAACGATCAGGACCGCTGCCGCCTCGGCCGCTTGCGCCTGCCCTGATCCCGCTGGCTCGCCTTGGAGGGGGTTGGGCCGGGGGTTGGGGCCATCCGCGCCGGCATCAGCGGACGCAGCAGCCGGATCATGCCCGCCAGCAGCAGCAGCAGGGCCGCGGCGATCGTCAGGAGCACCAACAGGCCCGCCAGCAGCTGACCGAGGCCGAGGCTGAGCTTGGTCAGCCCTACCAGCAGATGGTTCAGGCTCTCGCTGAGCAGGAGCACCGCATCGAGGCGCGCCATCAACTGCTGCAACCCTGCCAGCAGGCCGAAACCGAGGCCAAGGCAGGCCAGGCCGGCCAGGGCCTCCTGCCAGCCCTTCCGGCGTTTCTGGCGGCTGAAGACCGGTCGATCCGAACGGCGAGGCTGGCGCGACGGCGTGCTGGAGGGCTTCATGGAAGCAGGGTGTAGCCGGCGCTTCGCATCCAGCGTTCGAATTCCTGAAGCACCAGTTCGTTCGGGCAGTCCACCAGGGAGAGATCCTGCACGGTGCAGTCCCCCTGACCGCCATGGTGCAGGGAGAGATGGAAGTTGTCTCCGCTCAGCCCACAGACCTCAGGATCACTGCGCACGACCACGCCCAGATCGGCGCCGATTCTGGCGACTCGGATACGCAGTTCGGACCAGCTCATCACCGTCATCGTCAGTCAGAAATCCTGCTGGTTCGGTCGCCAGTGTGACCGTCCTCACGCTTCCGTCAACGGGAGGGGGCCAGCTTTCCCGGTGGAGGCGAGAGCGGCTCCTGCCCGGAGCGTTGCGGGGCCGGGGTCGGCAGCAACCAGCTCAGACCTGCCAGCACCCCGAGGGCCAGGGCGCCGCCTACCGGTGCCGCCAGGCGTCGATGCAGGGGCAACCGGGCCTGGAGGTCCTTGGCCCGCAGCGGTTGGGGCACGGGCAGCTGCAGGGCAACCTGCAGCAGAGGGTCGAACCGGAGTCGATCGAGGCAGCGCACCAGATCAGCCAGTTCAGCGTCATCGATTCGCAGGGTCAACGGCGGCGTATCCGGCTGGCTGCTGCGCAGGGTGAGCTGGTGGCCGGTGCGGCGACGGCCATCGCCAGACTCATGCGGCTCATCGAACGGGGCGATCGCCACGGGCGCCTCCGGGCTCCCGAAGGGGCGGGAGATGCCGCTGATCAGGTGCCGGGCGTAGGGCAGCACCGCCTCCGCCATGGCGATCAGATGCTCCCGGCGCCCCTCGAGTTCAGGCCGTCCGGCCAGTTGGAGCTGCCAGCCGGTGATGATCCCGATCGCCTGGCTGCTCTGGCCTACGGAGACATCCGGGAGACCCTCCACCTGCAGCCGGCAGCTGACCTGGTCGTAGCGACGTTGCAGTTTCATCAGTTGGCATCCATCAGGCTGGCCTTGAGGCGATCGAAGCCCCCGTCGCCGGCCCCGAGGGCCAGGCACTGGATCAGCTGGCGGAGCACGCCGCGCTCCAGTGCGGGATCCACGAGGCGTTGGACGCTCGATCGCCTCGGATTCATCCGTTCCTGCACCAGCTCCGCCAGCCGACCCTGGAACAGCGACCAGCGCTGATCGTTGAGAGCCTCGGGCTCCGAGCTGGAGAGCAGCTGGTGCAGCATCGGGTAGAGCCGATCGGCAAGGGTGCAGAGGATGCGGATCAGGGCATCCGTCTCCTGTTCAGAAAGGGTCCCCCGACGGGTGACCCGGCGGAGCGGGTTGTGGCAGCGGGTTTTCCAGAGGGCGACCCGATCGGGGAAGAGGCTCGAGAAACCGAGCTGCTCGGTCATCCAGACCATCGCCTCCCCGCCGTTGAGATCGAGTGATTCGACGCTCAGCAACAGCAGATCGAGGCGTTCAAGGCCGCGGCGATTCAGCCGGGTCGGGGGACGTTGGCTGCGCTCGGCCTCAGGGGCGGAGGGATCAACCGGTGCTGCGGCGGGTGCTTGGGCCATGGCTGCGATGATGCCAGTGCCAGCGACCTTCCGTCACCCAGGCACGGTCAGCGCGTCAGCCGATCACCCCCTGGCTCCGATCTCCTGCCCGGTTCGCGGGCCTCGCCATGACTGCCTCCACCGGTTTTTCTGCCCAAAGCGCTTCCGATGCCACCGATCTGCGGCGTTATGTGCGCGACATCCCCGACTTCCCCAAGCCCGGCATCCTCTTCCGCGACATCACGCCGCTGCTGCGGGACCCCGTGGGCTGGGCCGAAGCAATGCGCCAGCTCGGTCGTCTCTGTGATCAGCTGCAGCCTGATCTGATCGTCGGCATCGAATCGCGGGGGTTCATCGTCGGCACCGCCCTGGCCACCGACCGTCGGATCGGGTTTGTGCCCGTCCGCAAGCCCGGCAAACTGCCGGGCGAGGTGGTGGGCATCGATTACGCCCTCGAATACGGCCAGGACCGGCTGGAGATCGTTCGTGATGCCCTGGCGGATCAGCCGCGTGTGCTGATCGTGGATGACCTCCTCGCCACAGGTGGCACGGCCGCCGCCTGCGCTGAGCTCGTGGCCGTGGCCGGCGGTCAGCTCTGTGGTTTCGCCTTTGTGGCCGAGCTGGCGGCGCTGCGCGGTCGTGACCGACTGCCGGCGGAGCAGCCGATCGAATCGCTGATCATCTACGCCTGATCCCGGCCCTCTGCGCAGGGATCACGGTGCTTTGCGCAGGGATTACAGCGGGCTCGTGATCTGTCCGCCCGCCTCCGGTGCCGCTCTGACCGCCTTGACCGCTTCAGCTTTCAGGGCGTTGTCCTGTCAGGGAGAGTCGTCCAGGCGGTCCTGCCAGTTGAGCAGCTCATCGAGCTGACTCAGGCTGATCAATCCAAAACGCCAGAGCACCACCGGCAGCGGCGCCTGCTCCTGGGCGGCCTGACGCAGGCCGAGGCTGAGGGCCTTCTCACTCAGGCCCAGGCTCTGCCGCAGATGCTCGATCAGCACCTGGGGCGGCGGTGGTTGCGGTGAGGTGCAGATCACCATGGCGGGCCGTCTGCCTCGGTTCAGGGCGGATTGCCACCAGTGTGGAACCTCCGGCCTGGGTTGGCAGCCGTTCAGGTGGGGACGACGCCGAGGGTCATCGCCCGCAGACTGAGCCGTCGCAACCAGGGAGCGCGATGCAGGAGCGTCATCGCCAGGTGCCGCAGGGGCAGCAGCAGGGGCAGTCGGTTGGAGTAGAGGCGAACCAGCAGATCGGTGGCGCTGAGGGTGAGCAGCAGATCGAGCCGCCTGCGGCGCCCATAGGCGGCCGCCAGACGGGCAACCGGAAGCTGGCCCCGGGCAGCCCGACCGGCGAGCTGGGAGAGGACGGCGGTGTCGCGCCAGCAGAGATTGAGCCCCTGGCCGCCAACGGGGTGGCAGCGATGACCGCTCTCGCCCACGAGCACGGTACGGCTCTTCCAGAGCCTCGGAGCCAGGCCGAGGGCGACGGGAAAGGCCCTCGGTCGATCGTCGAGGGCATCCGGTTGCAGCTGATCGGGCAGGACCCCTGCCAGCCGGTCCAGGAAGGCGCTGGGGGGGAGGGCTTCCAGGCTCCGGCAGGTGGCGGCCCTGGCACTCCACACCACCTGGAAGCGACCGCCGCCGAGCGGCAGCACCGCCAGGGGCCCCTCCGGTCTGAACAGTTCCCAGGCCTGGTCGTCGCGGCTGCCCCGCAGGCAGACCTGGGCGGTCAGGCAGGCCTGACGGTAGGGACGTTGCCACCAGGGCAGGCCCACAGTGGTTCGGGTCGGGGAGCTGACGCCGTCGGCGGCCACCTCAAGATCCGCGGCGGGGAGTCTGCCGGAGGCGCCCGCTCCGGGCGGGCTGGCTCCCAGGTCCAGGGTCACCCGATCCGCAGCCCTGAGCCGCTGCAGCAGCACCGTCATCAGGTCGCGGTGCTGAAGGATCCATCCCACGGCATCACGGTTCCGGCAGCGGGCGGGAAGATCGGCGGCATTGAAGCGGACCCGTCGGTGGATGGCCCGATCGCAGAGTTCAAGGCTGCGGAACGGGACCAGCGTCGGCTGCAGTGCTTCCCACAGTTCGAGATCCTCGAGCAGCCGCGCACTGGAATGGGTCAGCGCATAGGCCCGATCGCGATCGAACAGCTGAACCGGCGGCTGAGGATCCACCAGGGTCACGGTCCAGCCGGCCTGCTCGAGGGCCAGGGCTGTGAGGGCGCCCGTGGGGCCGGCCCCATGGATGCGGGCATGGAGCAGGGGCGCCATCGTGAGGGCAGAGGGAGAACGAGGGGCGCTAAACAAAAAGCCGCAGCCCGGGGGCCGCGGCGAAGGACGTTAGCGGGCTGGTGATCAGCCGATGCCGAGGAGACCGCGGGTGAAGGCCTCGCCGCCGA
>CAIXOZ010000090.1 GCA_903921295.1 uncultured cyanobacterium
CGCTTCCTCGATGGCCACCAGGGGCCAGACCCGATTCCAGAAGGGTTGCTGAATCGCATTGAGGCGGGAATCCGCTGTTTTGATCCCTGCCTGTCCTGTGCCACCCATGCCGCTGGTCAAATGGCACTGCAGGTGCAGTTGATCGACCAGGACGGCACCCTGCTGGCGGAGCGCAGCAGGCCATGAGCCCGCCCTCCCTGCCCTTGGTGATCGGCATCGGCAACCCCCTCCGCCGCGACGATGGCGTGGGATGGAGGCTGGCGGCGGAATGGGGCCTGCTGCAGGCAGCGGGAAACCGGGCCGAGGTGCTGGCTGTCCAGCAGTTGCTGCCGGAACTGGCCGACCGGGTTGCCCGAAGTCACCGGGTGCTGTTCATCGATGCCGCACTGGCGGGGGTCGTCGCTGAACCGGGATCCGGTCCGTGGCTGGAGCAGCTGCCGCTGAACGGCAGCGACCCTGGCTCCCTGGCCCGCAGCCACGGCCTGGATCCGCCCCTGCTGCTGGCCCTGGCGTCACACCTCTACGGCCGTTGCCCCCGGGCCCACCGATTGCTGCTGGAGGGTCGCTCCACCGACCATGGCACCGCCTTCTCAGCGGCCATGCGCCGCCAGCTCCCAGCCGCCCGGGAGCTGATGCGCCATTGGCTGGAGGAGGGCGATGCATGAATGGAGCCTGATGGTGGCCCTGCGGGAGCAGGTGCTGGAGCGGGCCGCCGCCGCCGGTGCCATCAGGGTCGATCGCATCACCCTCCGGATCGGCACCCTGGCCGGTGTGGATGCCCACGCCTTGCGGCTGGTTCATGACGCGGCCATGGCCGGGAGCATCGCCGCCGCATCGGAACTCGCCATTGAGGTGGTGATGGCGCAGGCCTTCTGCGCAAGCTGCCAGGCCCCATTTCCTGCTCAGCATGGCTGGTGTGAATGCCCCCGCTGCGGTGCGATCAGCCAGGCCCTTCTCTGCGGCCGCGAGCTTGATCTGATCGCCGTGGACCTGATCTGCGATGTGCCGAAACCCCTTCCAGCCTGCGGATCACCTGCCTGCCCTGCCCCAGGCATTGCTGCAGCGCAACAACCTCCATGCCCTCGACAACAGGCGCCGGTTCCGAGCCTCCGGGGTGCGGGTGATCAACCTGCTCTCGGCCCCGGGATCGGGAAAGACGGCCCTGCTGGAGGCGATGGCCCTGGCCTGGGGTGACAGCCTACGGATGGCGGTGCTGGTCGGAGATCAGGCCACCGACCTCGATGCCAGGCGTCTGAGGTCCTGCGGTCTGGAATCGCTGGCGATCAGCACCGGATCGCTCTGCCACTTCGAGGCCTCCCGGGTGGCGGAGGCGATCGATCACCTCCCCCTCAGCACCCTTGATCTGCTGGTGATCGAGAACGTGGGCAACCTGGTGTGTCCAGCCGCCTACGACCTCGGTGAAGACCAGAGGCTGGTGATGGTGGCGGTGGGGGAAGGGGAGGACAAGCCCCTGAAATACCCAGCGATCTTCCAGAGCGCCGATGGGGTGGTGATCAACAAGCTCGACCTGCTCGCCGCGGTGGGAGCCGATCTGGCCCTCACCCAGCGGCACATCGCTCAGGTGGCACCGAGGGCCTGGAGCGTGGCCATCTCAGCCCGCAACGGTGACAATCTCGACGCCCTGCGCCAGGCCCTCGACAGATC
>CAIXOZ010000091.1 GCA_903921295.1 uncultured cyanobacterium
ACGCCGATGAAATACAGCGGCAGGAACACCTCCCAGGCGAGGGTGAGATGGCGGCGCAGGCGATCAGATGCCGAGGATCCGGCCTCCGCTCCCGAAGCCCCGATCGGATCGGCCAACCGGCTGACCAGGACGCCGGCCCAGAGCGCACCGAGCAGGCTTGTGAGACCGGTGCATTCGCCCAGCCAGCTCCAGCCGATCAACACCAGCAGCACGCCGAGGGCACTCGGTTCCCAGGAGCCGTGGCGATGGCGCCACCAGTGCACAGCCGGAAGGCTGGCTGCCCCCAGCAGCAGGCCGATCGGCAGACCGATCGGAAGCGGCAGTGGCGCCGCACCCAGACCCAGCGAGGTTGCTGTTCCCGTCGTGATGCCAAAGAGCATCGCCAGGGTCAGCAGGCCGATGGCGGGAAGATCATCCAGAACGGAGACCCCCACCAGGAGCTGACCGGAGGGGGTCCCGAGGGCGCGGGACTGGGCCAGGGTGCGCAGGGTGACACCGGTTCCGGTGGCGCTGAGCACGGCGACGCAGAGGAGGGTGCCTTCAGGGCTCAGATCAAACAGAGCCCGCAGGGGGCCGTAGGCCAGCAGAGGAGTGAGGGCCGAGAGCAGCACCGTGCGCAGCACAGCGGCGCCCCGGGAGCTGCGCAGGCCGTCGCGGACCTCCAGGCCGACCATGAAGAAGAGGCTGAGCACCCCCAGTTCCATCAGACCGGACAAGGGCTGGATCCGGCTGAAGGGCAGCAGGCTGTTGCCGATCACAAAGCCGACGAGCAGTTCGAGCACAATCGCCGGCACCGCCAGGCGCTCCAGGCGGCCGGCGGTGAGCCTGGCCACCAGCACGCCCACCATCAACAGCAGCAGGATCGAAAGCAGCGACGAGCCCATGGGCTTCGAGCACCGGAGCTGCCCACACTGTGCTGAGCCCTGGCCTCGTATGGGTTGGATGCGAAGCGATCGAGGCCAGCCTACGCCGCAGATCGCTCCCTCCGGCAACGGGGGTGAGGCCCACCGGCATTCCCCCCCTTCCCTCGGGGCCCTGGATCAGCCAGGGTGGAGGAACGACCAGGAGCTCTGATGAGCGATCCCTCTCCGCCGGCCGGCTCCGAGCCGGAGCAATCCGTCGATCGGGCCAGTGGCCGCTATCGCTTTCAGGCGGGCGAACCCGCTGATCCCGATGAAGGGGTGCATCCGGAGATGGTGCACCCGGAGCGCACCGGACCGATCGGTGCGGGCATTCCAAACAGCCCCCAGGCTCTGATCACGATGCAGAGCCAGAAGGGGGAGTGGCCGGAAAAGCCCGAACACCAGCTCAGCGCCAAGGTGAAGGAGATCCTGGAGCTGATCGAACGGCTCAGCACCGATCCTGCTGAGGATCAGCAGCTGGCCCTGATCCTGGTGCGCCAGCTGGAGGCCTACCACGATGATGTGGTGCAGGAGATGCAGGACGACGATGAGGCCCGGCATGCACAGATCGCCGCCTGGGCTGTGGATGCCGATCGGCTGATGCGCTGCCGGCTGCTTCTGGAATCAATCGACCTGGAGTGACCCCACGGCCGGGGGTCTGGCCGCCGCTTCGCAGGCGTAGGTCTCGATCTGGCCGGGCCGGCGGCGCAGGCGGAAGCGGGGATGGTCGGGATCCTCGAGGCTCCACCACCAGCGCCCATCACTGAAGCTGGCGGCACCGGCGTTGTTGGTGCGTGGCAACTGCAGCCGCTGATCACGCCACTGCAGCAGCACACTGGCACCCACAGGCACCGGCGCCGTGCTCGGATCGGGGATGGTGGGATCATCCATCGCACCAGCGATCAACAGGGCGCTGAGGGGATCGCCGTCGCAGAGGTAAGCGACCGGTGGCCATGCAGCCGCGGACGACGCCGACGCGGGCTGCGGCCAGCCGGCCATCGGCATGCCGCAGACCACCAGCAGCCAGGCAAGCAGCCCCATCGCACTGAGGACGGACCTGCGCCAGGCTGGGGATCGGTTCGGCATCGGAGATGGGGTCCATCAACGTCGATTCTCCTGCCCCTGAGCTGTCGCTGTCGCCGTCATCCGGCGCGCCGGTGCTGGTGTTCGATGGCGGCTGCCCCTTCTGCCGCCATTTCGCCGAGCTCGCTGAACTGCGCAGTGGCATTCCCGGTCTGCAGATCCGCGATGGCCGCTCGGATCACGCCCTCCGTGGATGGCTCACCCGCGGCGGGCTTCCCCTGCGCGACGGCGCGGTCGTCATCGATGGCGAGAGGCTGCTGCACGGGGCCGAGGCGATCGCCTGGCTCTGCGCCCGGATGGAACCGAGTGCGCCCCTGTTGGCGCTGCTGTCGCCGCTGATGGCCGAACAGAACCGGGCCCGACGGCTGTACCCGGCCCTGCTGCTGGCGCGCCGCTTCGCCCTTGCCCTGCGTGGCTTGCCCCTGGATCCCGATGCCCCAGGATCCTGATGACGGCAGAAGCGATCGACAGCCTGCTGGTGTTTGCCCTGGCCCTGGTGCCCGTGGCCCTGCTGTGGTGGCTGTGGATCCGGATGCTGAGCCTCTGACCGGGTGCCCCGTTCCCCCTGCTGCCATGCCATGGGCCTGACCCTGATCCTCGGCGATCAACTGCACCGCCAGTGGTTCGACCCTGCGGGCGCTTCGCCCCTGCATCGCCCTCCGGGCAGCCGGGTGCTGATGATCGAGGACCGGGGCATTGCCACCAGCTACCGGTACCACCGCCTGCGACTGCTGCACACGTTCGTGGCGATGCGCAGCTTCGCGGATGCCCTGCGTGAACACGGCGTTGCCGTGCGCTATCACGCCCTGTCGACCGCCGTCACGATCGATTTCTGGGAGCGGCTGCAGCAGGAGCTGGAGGAACTGGCGCCGGCCGAGCGCACCCTGGAGATGGCAGAGATCGCGGATCCCGGCTTCGAGCAGGCGCTGCGGCAGTTCTGCGACCAGCGCGGCGTGCCGCTGACGCTGCTGCCATCACCGGCATTTCTGGAATCGGCGGCCGAGAGTCGCCAGTGGTTCAGCACCCGGAAGCGGCCGCAGATGGCCAGGTTCTACCAGCGTCAGCGCAGGCGACTGGGCCTGTTGCTGGAGGCGGATGGCACTCCGACAGGCGGCCAGTGGAGCTTTGATGCCGACAACC
>CAIXOZ010000092.1 GCA_903921295.1 uncultured cyanobacterium
ACCGCCGCGCAGCGTCAGCTCCGCCTCCAGCTCCTCGATCGCCATCAGCTCCTGCACCTGACGGCCCAGCGTGATCTCCTGCTCATGCGTCAGCAGCGGCACGCGGCCGATGTCTCGCAGGTAGGAACGCACCAGATCGCCGCCTCCCAGCGAGGAACCATCGGCTGCAGCGAGGGACAGGGACGGCATGAAGAAGGTGGTTACGAAACGCCTTGGTTTCGCAAAGTTATCACCTTTTTTTCGGGTTTCCTCCGATCGCCCGCCGGGGGAGTTCCGTACCGACCAGGGGCGATGCTGGATTGATGCCCTTACACCGGCCCCGGGGCTGCGTTGCCCGCTTGCCCGACCCCCGCTCCCAGCCCGAACCTCCGCCGCCATCGCAGTCGCCATCCCCTCAGCCCGACTGGACTGGTGAGGGCCTGGAGGCGGGTGCCGGGGAACCGCAGCGACTGCAGAAATTGATGGCAGCAGCCGGGATCTGCTCACGCCGCCAGGCCGAGGCGCTGCTGCGCCAGGGACGGGTGCGCTGCAACGGCCGCATCGCCGGCCTCGGCGATCGGGCCCTGCCAGGTCGCGATCAGATCGAGGTGGATGGCCAGCCGCTGCTGGCCAGGCCTGAAGCGATCACCGTGCTCCTGAACAAGCCCGCCGGCGTCGTCAGCAGTTGCCACGACCCCGACGGACGGCCGACGGTGCTCGATCTGCTGCCGCCACAGCTGGCCCGAGGCACCGGCCTGCATCCGGTCGGCCGGCTCGATGCCTGGAGCCGGGGCGCCCTGCTCCTCACCAACAACGGCGCTTTCACCCTCAGGCTCACCCATCCCCGCTTTGAGCACGCCAAGACCTACCGCGTCCTGGTGGAGGGGCAGCCCGATCGGGACAGCCTTGAGCGCTGGGCCGCCGGCGTGCCCCTGGATGGCCAGCCGAGCCAGCCCGTGGGGCTGCGCACCCTGGCCCGACACGCCGACAGCTGCCTCCTGGAGCTGGTGATGCGTGAAGGCCGCAACCGGCAGATCCGCCGCACTGCCGCGGCGCTGGGCCACCGGGTGCTCGATCTGCAGCGGATCGCCATCGGATCGATCGCACTGGCGGACCTGCCGGAAGGGCGCTGGCGCCGGGTTGATCCACAAGAATGGGATCAATGGATCGCCCTGCCCTGAGCGGGCCTCCCCCTGCAAATGCCGAGGCCTTCCCTGTTTGACACCCTGCGGCGCCGGTTTCGTGCGGGCGCTGATGCTGGGCAGGCTGGTCTGCAGACGGCCGTCGTAGCTGACGTTGATCCGTTGCTGGAGGCCGGCCGACTGCTGCGCCAGTCCCGCGAGGCCTCGGGCCTGAGCCTGCGCCAGCTGGCCCTCGACACCCGCATCAGCACCCCGGTGCTGGAGGCCCTGGAGCGGGGCTGGCGCGATCGCCTGCCGGAGCTGGCCTACCTGCGGACGATGGTGCCCCTGCTCGAGCGACGACTGCAACTCCGCGACGGCAGCTTACAGGCGGCCCTGGCCTCGAACGAGGAGGACGATCCCGACCATCCCGGCCGGCTGCAACGGATCCGGCGCTTCACACCTGGATCGATCGATGTCTTCACCAGCTGGCAGGGAACGGTGCTCTACGGCGCCATCACCCTCGGCCTGGTCTATGGGATCAATCTCCAGCAGGAGCGTCTGGCTCAGGCCAACCTGCTCACCCGCACGCCGCTGGCACCCGCGCCCCTGCCGTCGCTGCGGTCAGCCTCCAACCAGGCCCAGGCCACGGGCCAGACCGACGGCAGCGACCTGCTGCTGCACAGCTATCCCGATCTCCGCCCCCTGACGGGTCCGGGTCCAGCCCTGCAGCTGCAGAGCCTGGATCAGGAGGATGCGCGCCTGAACTTCGGGCGCCTGCAGCTGACGCTGAAGCAGCCGAGCCGGGTGACGATCAACGCCTCCGATGGACGACGGGTGAGTGAACTGCAGGGCGCCAAAGGCACGGTGGAACTGCCCCTGCTGCCGCCCCTGACCGTGACGATCGAACCGCCGCCCCAGGGCGATGGAGTGCGCTGGAATGATGTCGCTGTCAAAGCCGACAGCCAGGAGCCCGGTCAGTTCATCGTCGGTCCGCGCCCATAACGGCGGGCCATCTCCCCGTACCCGTGCAGAGGCCCCTCCAGAGACTCGATCGATTGCTGCAGCCTCCAGCTCCAGTTGCCTTCGGAGGTTCCCGGTGTATTGAAACGGGCCCGATCATCGAGCTCGAGCAGATCCTGCAGCGGTACCACCACCAACGAGGCCGGACTGGCCAGACCGAGCTCCAGCAACTGCCAGCCCGGGGCGGTCACCGACCCACCAATCACCGCCTCCACGCGTTGCCGGCCCTCGGCATCGAGGCCCTGCCACCAACCGACCGAGGTGGCGTTGTCGTGGGTGCCCGTGTACACCACCCAGTCGGGCCCCTCGATGTTGCCGGGCAGGTAGGGGTTGGTGTCATCGCCATCAAAGGCGAACTGCAGCACCTTCATGCCGCTGAGGTGATGGCCATCCCGCAGCGCCTCAACATCCGGGGTGATCACCCCGAGGTCCTCGGCGATCAACGGCAGGGTCTGCCCGGCTACGGGGCGGCCGGCCCGACGGGCAAGCTGTCGCCGCAGCCCCTGCAGCAGAGCCCGACCGGGGGAGCGGCGCCAGCGCCCGTGCTCCGCCGTCGAATCCCTGCCTGGAACACTCCAGTAAGCCCCGAGGGCCCGGAAGTGATCGAGTCGCAGCAGATCCACAAGCTCGAGCTGCCGCTCCAGCCGCCGCAACCACCAGCGGAACCCGGACAACCGGTGCCAGAGCCAGCGATAGACCGGAGTGCCCCAGAGCTGGCCGGTGGCCGCGAAATAATCGGGCGGCACGCCACTCTGCTCCAGCAGGCTGCCGGCCGGGCCGAGGGAGAACAAGGTCGGATGGCTCCAGACATCCACACTGTCGTGGGCCACATAGAAGGGCAGATCCCCGACCACCTGAACGCCGAGGGCCCTGGCATGGGCATGCAGACGCTGCCACTGGAGCTCCAGGGTCCACTGCAACAGCGCCTCCTCGAGCAGGGCTTCGGCATGATCCAGACGGAACTGGCGCAGGGCCCGGGGCCGACGCCGCGCCAGCGGGTCGGGCCACTGCCACCAGGGGCGACCGGCCTGCAGGCGGCGGATCACCATGAACAGGCAGTGGTCCTCCAGCCAGTCGGCCTGCTCGTGGCGGAACTGCTCAAAGCCACTGCGATGCTCAGGGCTGGCATCCGACCAGCGCTGCCTCAGCCGTTCCGCGAGCACCCGCACCCGTCGCTGGCATCCCTCGAGGTCGAGTGCATCGGCGCGGGCGCTCGGCAGGATGGCGAGATCCTCGGAATGCAGCAGCCCCTCGGCCACCAGATCCTCTGGATCCAGCAGGCAGGGGTTGAGGGCAAAACCACTGGGAGAGCTGTAGGGCGAACCACCGGCATCGGTGGGAGCCAGGGGAAGGGTCTGCCAGACCGTGAGGCCATGGCGGGCAAGGGCCTCAAGCCACCGTCGCGCCTCCTCGCCGAAGGTGCCGCTGCCCGCCCTGTGGGGAAAGGCGGTGGGATGGAGCAGCACGCCGGCGGAGAGGGTCATCGGGAGGGAAGCGAATAGCGGCTGATGATCTTGCGGGCGAACGTGGGGATGTGACGCTCCACCAGGTCCGGGTGATGACGGCGCAACCAGAGGGCGTTGCGGGTGAAGTGCGAATCGATGGAGAAGCGGCCGTATTCGAGACCCTGGGGGCCGAAACGCTGCACGAAGAAGCCGATCACCTCTGCCAGCCAGAGGGGCAGGCGCACGGCATTGTCATAAGCGGTGATGCCCTGCTGCACGGCGGAGCGGCGATCGCCCCGGCTGG
>CAIXOZ010000093.1 GCA_903921295.1 uncultured cyanobacterium
CCGCCCCGATCAGAGAGGCGGCGACTTCTGGAGATTCACACGATCAGCAGGAGGATCAGGATCGTTCAGTACAGAAATGACGCCTGAGGGGTCTCCTCGTTCCGGCTGGGCGCTTCTCACCACGCTGATCGCTCCGGGGCCAGAGCTGTGGGATCGCGACGCAGGGACCAGCGATGAAGCCGTTGGTCTGGATGAAGCCGTTGGCATGATCATGCCGTTGCCTTGCACCGCAGCGGAGCACCCTCACGATCAGCTGGAGTGCAGCTGGAGTGGTTCGTCCGGCTGGTTGCTGCCTGTTGGTTGTTCGCCTGATCGCACGCGAGGTCGTCGGTGGTTGGGCATGGACGGGTGCGAGCCCAACGCTTCCGCGCCATCCAGCTGGCCCGGGGAGCCGAGCCCCCCGTCCCGGTTCAGCCGGTCCGTTCCGATCCGCACCCTTCCGCCTTGCCTGGCTCAGATGCTGAGCATCTTCACCCCAAGGGCGATCAGCACGCCGCCGCCGAGGATCTCCAGCCGGGAACCCAGGTTCTGGGGCATGCGCCGGGCCAGGGCCAGGCCCAGGTAGGTGGCGGCGAAGGCGCCGAAGGCGATCGCCATGGAGTAGTGCAGCACATTCTTGCCGGCCAGGCCCAGGGTGATGCCCACGCCGAGGGAATCAATGCTGGTGACGGTGGAGACAAACAGGATCCGCGCCAGGCCATGGGTGCGCTCATCGTCGCTGAGCTCGGCCTCAGGGTCGCTGTGCAGGGCTTCCCAGATCATGTGCGCGCCCACAGCTGCCAGCAGGCTGAAGGCCACCCAGTGGTCGTAGTTGACGATCAGCTTCTCGGCGAATCGGCCCAGCAGGAAACCCAGCGCCGTGGCACCGCCCTCGGCGACGGCCGAACTGAAGGCGAAGGAGAAGGCCCGTCGGGCGGAGAAGCGGCGGAACCCCATCGCGAAGGCCGCCGAGAAGGAGTCGATGCTCAGCACCAGCGCGAAGACCAGCAGCTCCATGCGGCAGCAACAGCACGTTTCGACTGTACCGATCCCCTTCGGACGGGTGGTGTCGTCGTTCTGACCTTGGCGCCGGTTGTCCGCGCCGGGGCTGGCCGGCGGCGGCCGCGATCCGGCTGCAGGGCATCAGGATGGGGGCACCTGCCGCTTCATCGGTCGCGATGGCCACCGCCGCAAAGCCCCCGCTGCCGCGCCCCCCGCGCCCCCCGGGCACCGATCGCCCCTGGGTGGGGCCCTTGCTGGTGGGTCTGGCCTTCGGCCTCGCCCATGGGATCACCGATCGCCTGCTGCGGCTCAACATCGGCGGCTGGGTGCCCCTGGGCCAGACCTTTGATGTCCGGCCCGCTTCGGGCACCAGCCTGGAAAGCCTGCGCCAGCGCAGCGGGGATCTCAACGGTTCCGTTCGCGGTGAACTCGCGGCCCAGGCCGAAGAGGAGGCCCTGGAGCAGCAGGCGGCCCTGGAGCGCGAGCGCCTGAAGCAGCAGCAGGCTGGCCTCGATCCCTCCCTGGGCGATGCGGCCCTGGACGCCTCCGGTGCCGGTGTGCTGCCTGCCCCGGAGTTGAACGCGGCCGATGGTGCAAAGGTTCCAGCCCAGGCTCCAGCGGCTCCGCTGCCGGCGGCGATGCCCCGACCGCCCCGGGGGCCGGCCCCCCTTCCCACGCCCTGATCTGCCACAGTTTGGCCATTGCCGCGGGGCCGCAGCCCTGGCCCACGATGAGTGCTCCCCAGTTGTTGGCCCAGGCGGTGCTGAATCGCCTCACCTCCCGCCTCGGCAGCAGTGTGGCTGAGGCTGCTGCCTCTTTGGTGGTGCTCGCCCGGGAAGCGCCGGAAAAGCTGCAGCAGGACTGGGAGCTGTTCTGGGAGGAGGTGCAGCTGGAAGCCGAGCGCCTCGATGCTGAAAGCGGTGATGCGGCTCAGACCAGCGGTGGTCGCGTCCCAGCCGGGGCTGCCGTGTGGTCTGCCGGCGTCGGCGCCTCTGCAGGTAGCGCAGCTTCCCCGACAGGCGCTGATGACCCGGCCTGGGGCACCGCTGTGCCGGCTTCCTCGCCACCGGCCTCGCCCCAGGAGCAGATCGATCAGCTCCGGGCCCTGGTGAGCGGGATCGCCCGCCGCCTCGAGGAGCGCCCCTGATGGCGCGCGCCCTGCGCATCTGGTGGCTGGTGCTGGCGTTGCTGGCCGGCCTGTGGTGGGATTCCCAGCCCTGGACCTATCCCGGTGGCTGCACCCCGGAACGGCGCCAGGCGCGTCAGCGCCGCCAGGCCCACTGGCTGGCGGAACGGATGCTGGCTCTCGGATCGGCCTTCATCAAGCTGGGTCAGCTGCTCTCGGCCCGGCCCGATGTGCTGCCGGCGGTGATGGTGGAGGAGCTGGCCCGGCTGCAGGACCGCGTACCTTCCTTCCCGTTCGCCCTCGCCCAGGACATCCTCGAGCAGGAGCTGGGGGAGCGCTGCAGCGAGATTGTGGATCTGGCGGAGGAACCCCTCGGGGCCGCCAGCCTGGCCCAGGTGCATCGCGCCAGCCTGCGCAGCGGTCGGCAGGTGGTGCTCAAGGTGCAGCGCCCCGGCCTGGACACGCTGTTTCGCCAGGATCTTGATGTGCTCCAGCAGGTGGCGGCTCTTCTGCAGCGCCATCCCCGCTGGGGTGTGGGCCGCGACTGGGTGTCGATCGCCCGGGAATGCCGGCGCGTGCTGTTACGGGAGCTCGATTTCCGCCTCGAGGCCCAGCATGCGGCCCGGTTCCGCCAGCAGTTTCTCGGCGACCCGGGTGTGCGGGTGCCGGGGGTGGTGTGGGAGCTGAGCACCCGGAGGGTGTTGTGCCTCGATTACCTGCCGGGGATCAAGGTCACCGATCGCCAGGCGCTGCTGGAGGCCGGCCTCGATCCGGCCGCCGTGGCCGAACGCGGGGCGGCCAGCTATCTGCAGCAGCTGGTGCGCTTCGGCTTCTTCCATGCCGATCCCCATCCGGGCAACCTGGCGGTGGCGGCCGATGGCGCCCTGATCTACTACGACTTCGGCATGATGGGCAGCCTCAGCGAGGCCCTGCGCAGCCGCATCGGCCGGATGGTGCGGGCAGCGGCGGCCCGTGATGCGGCCGGCCTGGTGGAGGAGCTGCAGGCGGCCGGAGTGCTGGCCCGGGGCATTGATCCGGGCCCGGTGCGCCGGTTGGTGCGGGTGATGCTCACCGAAGCGCTCACGCCCCCCTTCTCCTCCGATGTGATCGCCAGGATTTCGGGTGATCTCTATGCCCTGGTGTACGGCCAGCCCTTCCGGTTGCCGGCCGATCTGATCTTCGTGATGCGGGCCCTCTCCACCTTTGAGGGCGTGGGCCGCAGCCTCGATCCGGGCTTTAGCCTGATGGCGATCGCCCGTCCCTACCTGCTGCCTCTCATGACCAACAGCGGCGCTGGTGCCGGCAGTGGCGCCAACGATTTTCTGAACGAGCTCTCGCGCCAGGCCGCGGAGGTGGGCAGCCGCGCCCTGGGGCTGCCCCGGCGCCTGGAAGACAATCTGGCCCGCCTTGAGCAGGGGGATCTGCAGGTGCAGATCCGTGCCGGTGAAACCGATCGCCTGCTGCGGCGTCTGGCCCTGAGCCAGCAGGCCTCAGCCCAGGCGGTGCTGCTGGCGGGGTTGTCGGTGGCGGCGGCGGTGCTGGTGGGTGGCCCCTGGCCGGGCCTCGGGGTGATCCCGGTGGCTGCGGCTCTGCCGGTGGGTGTCAGCTGGCTGAAGCTGCAGGCGCGGCTGCGCCGCGACAATCGCCTGGAAGCGCTGCAGGGCCACCCCTGAGCGTTGACGCCTCCCTGACGGCGCTGGGAAGGCACTGGTTGTGAGGCCCGTGGGGCAGGCCTGCACTGGGTCTGGCTCACAAAAAAGCCCCCGCGTCGCGGGGGCTTGTGGCTGAAGCAGGCTGGTGCCCGGGCGCGGCAGCGTCGAGCGATCACCAGGAGTAGGAGACGCCTGTACCGACGCTGGTGGCGCCGTAGGAGAGACCGGCACCGACGCTGAGCTTGGCGGTGAGGGAGGGGGCAAGGCGGCCATTGACGCCGACGGCGAGGGCGGAATTGCCCTGGAAGTTGCCGTAGCCGATGCCGATGCCGAACTTCTTGTTGGGATCGAGGCCAGGAATGTTGCTCATCGCTGCGATCGAGGCCACACCGGTGGACACCGCCTGCAGCTGGCGGAAGTTGACGGCATCGAACGGATTCACACCATCCGCCACGCCGGTGACGGTGATCGGTGCTCCGGTGGCGGTGCCGAAGGTGGCGTTGGTGCCGTTCAACGTCAATTGCGTTGGATTGGTGAAGCTGCCTCCGCTCAGGACGGTGCTGGTGCTTGTCACATTGAGACCCAGCGCCTCATTGCCATTATTCGTTAGGCCTGCGCGATAAGCACTGGTGGCACCAGACTGGGTCATTGTCTGGAAGCCACGAACTGTGCCTGCTGCTGCGTTACCCAGGGTGTCGATGGTGACGGTGTAATTGCCCAGGAGGCCACCGGCGCCAGCTGCTGTGACAATTGAAATCGGATTGGGTCCGGTGTTACCACCGGAGCTAAGGGTCTGGCAAGTGGCGCCAGCCGCCGTGGCTGCAGGCTGCGAGCAAGGGAAAAACGTCACCTGGGCCTGGGTTGCACTGCCCGAGAAAACGCTGCCGATACCGGCGAGAAGAGTTGCGGCAAGTTTGACTCGACTTTGGCGTTGAATCTTAAGCATCATTAAAATTAATTAAAAGTTGACTGCTGTTTGATGATAAGGCAGGTGTCCTTGAGTTGCCAGCCAAGAAATGCAGAATCTTGAGTTAGTCTCTGAATGCGAACGCTTCTGCCGAGAGGGACGGCGCCCTCGGGTTCGGCCTGCCGGGCCTTGAGGGCGGCGCTGCAGCTGCCCGGTTCTGTGGTCATCAGCTGATAAGCGAGGCCGCAGCCATTGGCCTGGTTTGGCGCCAGGGTGATGATCGCTAGCGCATCATTGCCGTCGGCCTGAGGGATCACCAGGTTGGCCGCCACCTGGCGTTGGTTGGGGTATGAGGCCAGGGGCATCACCGCCACGGCGCCGGCATTGCTCTGGTCGAGGAAACGGGCCACCTGCTCGGCCCGGGCCAGGCAGCTCACGGCCCCGAGCGCATTGAGCTGGGCCGTGAGCCGGTGCGGCTCCGAAGCGCGATCGCGTTGGCTTCTGCCGGCCGGGGCCGGGCTCACCAGGTCGCTGGCCTTGCCACGGTTCGCCGGGGCGGCGGGGCTGGGCTGGTTCGGGGCCGCCAGCGCCGGTGCCGCCGCCAGCAGCAGGGCCAGGTTGGCGGTGAGCAGGGGGCGGAGTGGGCGGCTCAGGAGCTGGGGCACGGGCGCCAGGGCGATCGGCAGTCGGCTGACTCTGCCTGCTTCGGCGACGCCGGGCAAGCCTGGGATGTTCATGAGGTCTGGAGGCGACCGGCCACGATTGTCAAGGGATTCGCCAAGGCGCGGCCATGTGATCGTTCCCGGTCCGTTGATCATCAACGCGGCGTCAGCGGCGGCATCTCGGGCGCTCTCCGGGCCTGGTGGGACAGGCGCTGCACGGCCGGGCTGGCCGCCGCCCGGTGTGTGCTCGCTCGGCCTGCCCATCAGCCCGCGCCACAATCACCGGCAGTCACGGTTCTGTGGTTGTGATCGATCCGATTCAGGCGGTGTCCCTGCTGGGGGCCCTGATGCAATTGATCGCGTTCGCTCTTCTGCAGCTCGGTCGCCTGCCGAGTGCCAGTGATCCCTACCAGTGGGCCAATCTGATCGGTTCGCTGCTGATGACGGTCGTGGCCACCATCCAGCATGAATACGGCTTCATCCTGATGGAGGCGGTCTGGTGCCTCACGTCGGCCTATGGCCTGCTCCGGTTGTACCGAGGTCGGTTGCGCGCTCGTCGCTCCTCCTGAACTCAGGGGCCCGGCCTGCGGGCTGCGCCTGTTCAGCAGCCTGCCGGGGCTCGCCATGGCAGGAGCCCCAGACCTGCGCTCCGGGGCGATCGCGTTCGGCCGCAGGATCGGACCTCAGCCGGAAACCTCAGCCGCGGCCGCGGGGACCGCGATCCTCGGCGCCGGCGTAGATGGCCTGATTTCCCAGCTCATCCTCGATCCGCAGCAGGCGGTTGTATTTGGCCACCCGTTCGGAGCGGCTCAGGGAGCCGGTCTTGATCTGGCCGGCGCGGGTGGCCACCGAGAGATCGGCGATCGTGGTGTCCTCGGTCTCGCCGGAGCGATGGCTGATCACGCTGGTGTAGCCGGCCCGGCCCGCCAGGTCGATCGCCTGCAGGGTTTCGGTGAGCGAACCGATCTGGTTCACCTTGATCAGGATCGAGTTGGCCACCCCGAGGTCGATGCCGCGCTGCAGGCGGCTGCTGTTGGTCACGAACAGGTCGTCACCCACCAGCTGCACGGTGCGACCGAGACGCTCGGTGAGCAGGGCCCAGCCGTCCCAGTCGTCCTCGGCCACCCCATCTTCGATCGAGACGATCGGGTAGCGGCTCACCAGCTGGGCCAGCTGGTCGACCATCTCGGCGCTGGTGTAGTTGCCGCCGCCGAAGGCATAGCGGCCATCGCGGTAGAACTCGGTGCTGGCCACATCCAGGGCCAGGGAAATCTGTTCGCCGGGGCGATAACCGGCCTTCTCGATCGCCTGCACCAGCAGGTCGCCGGCGGCGTCATTGCCGAGATCGGGCGCAAAGCCGCCCTCATCGCCCACGGAGGTGGAGAGACCGCGCTCGTTCAGGAGGCCCTTGAGGGTGTGGAACACCTCGGTGCCCATCCGCAGCGCCTCGCGGAAGCTCGGGGCGCCGTGGGGCACGATCATGAATTCCTGGAAATCCAGGCTGTTGGCGGCATGGGCGCCACCGTTGATCACATTCATCAACGGCACCGGCAGCAGGTTGGCCAGCGGTCCACCCAGGTAGCGATACAGGGGCAGACCGACACCGCTGGCGGCGGCCCTGGCGGTGGCCAGGCTCACGGCCAGGATCGCGTTGGCGCCGAGGGCGCTCTTGTTGTCGCTGCCGTCGAGCTCGGCCATGGCGCCATCCACGGCCGCCTGGTCGAGGGCGCTGAGGCCGCAGAGCACCGGGGCGATCCGCTCCTCGATGTTGGTCACGGCCTGGAGCACGCCCTTGCCGAAGTAGCGACTGCCGCCGTCGCGCAGTTCGTGCGCTTCATGGGCGCCGGTGCTGGCGCCGCTGGGAACGATCGCCCGACCCGTGGCACCGCCCTCGAGCATCACTTCCGCTTCCACCGTCGGGGTGCCACGGGAATCCAGCACCTCCCGGGCGACAACGGTATCGATGGCGAGGTCGAGGGTATCGAACACGGAGTCGCGCTCTTGTCTTGAACTGGGAGGAATCCTATGGGTCGCCCCTTCCCCCCTCCCTGTCGCCGTTGGCACCGTCTGTTGGATCGGCGGCCAGAATGTCCTTCAGATCAGCTGGTCTGAGCGGCTGATCCTGTTCCCCCCGTTTCTGCCCGTCGCCCCGTTCCTCCGGGGCCGCTCGGCCTGTCCCGCGCTGCTCCCGGTCGCCCGGGGCCCCGCCGCCGGCCTCGCCCCGGTGCTCCTCCCACCAGGCCGTGCCCAGGCCCTCGTCCATGCCCTGAACCGCCCCTCAGTCCCCACCCCTGGGGTTGTGAGCACCCTGGCGATCTCGGGGGCGGGCGCTCCCGGCCTGCCCGCAGCAGCCCGCCCCCGTTCAGGTCGCTCTCGCTGCAACGTTGCCCGCAACGCCGTGCGCAAGGTCTCCCATAACGTCTCTCAGGGCGTCTCTGGCCACGCCGGCCTTCACCCACTTCTGCTCGTTTTCTGATGCGTCTGCTCCACGTCATGCTGCGGGTCGTTGATCTGGAGCGCTCGATCGCCTTCTATACCGAGGTGCTCGGCATGCGTCTGTTGCGACGGAAGGACTACCCCGGCGGACGCTTCAGTCTTGCTTTCCTCGGTTATGGCGAAGAGCACGACACCACCGTGCTTGAACTCACCCACAACTGGGACACCAACGCCTACGAGATCGGTACCGCCTATGGCCACCTGGCCCTCGGCGTC